>CAYYHT010000021.1:0-24538 GCA_964471355.1 uncultured Enterobacteriaceae bacterium | reverse complement strand
CATCGACAGCGGGTACTGGAACGGAAGGATGAAGCCCAGACCCAAGCCGGTCGCGCTGGGAACCCACATCTTCTGGTCCTTGGACACCAGGTTCTCGGCGATGACAAGAATGGCGCCGATGATCAGGCCAATGACAATGCCTTGCTGGTGGTAGGGATGCATGTTCTCGATGCCGGTCTCGAAGACCTGGGCAACGGCCAACCACGCCTGGGCAGCAGGTGCAGGGAAGTCGGGAGGCACAGCCGCAATGCCCAGCTCGACGTTCTCTTCAATGCCGTTGAGCGCGGTGGCATCGGGCACCAACAGATAAAAGCCCGTGACCGTTGCAAGGGTGCCCGAGAAAATGCCCATGGCCTGTGCAATGAACTGCCGGCGCGGGTTGGCGCCCAGCAGGTATCCGCTCTTGAGGTCGTTGAGCAGGTCGGCACAGGCGCCGGCCGAACCCGCGGTGATGCCCGCGGTCATCAGGTTCGCCGTGGCCGACTGCGGAATCAGCACGCCGTATGTGAGCTGCATGATCTTGCCCATGGCACCGGTGGGCGTGATGTCGGATTCACCGGTGGCTCGTGCAGCAACCAGCGCCAAGAAGAACGTCAGAATCACGGCAAGGGCGCCGAAGTGCGGCGGAATCTCGAACTGCCACCAGGACAGAGCCACAATGCCGATGCCAGAAACGCTCGCGCCGGCCACAAACCACCAGCCGGGCACCTCGACGTCGTCCATGGCGGGGCCGTCTGTGCCTCCACCAGCCCCCTCTGCGGCGCCGCCACCGGGGGCCAGGCTCTTGAACGCACGCAGGATGGTCTGCCATTGGAATGCAAACGAGATGAGTCCTGATGCGACCATCATCGGAGCGCCGATCCACAGTCCCATCTCTTTCCAGGCCTTGGACGGCTTGCTGGTCGCGTACACCGTGTCGCCAACGGCATTGACCCACTCAGCCTCGTAGCCAATCGGACCGGCCACGTAGGCCAGCGTGATGCCACCGATGAGCATCCACAGCGTGATGCGCACACCGACCAGGGCGCCGGCGGCGATCATCACCGGGTTCAGGTCCATGGTCATCGTCCACGACGACGGGGTGAACGGCGTCGACTCGCGGATGAGTTCGCCGGCCTTGTCGTAGACGGGGCGTGACATGCCGATCGCCGGAATGCCGATGAAGTCGAATATGTCGAAGTGACCGGGAACCAGAGGACCGCGGGGGTCGGTTGGCTTTGCACCGGGCTTGATGCTCAGGTCCATCAACACGGGGAAGATGGCGCCAAAGGCGGCGGAGTACAGCAGTGCCTTGGCCTTGCGCGAAGCCTCTTCGCCCGATGCATAGAGGCTCTGCAGCGTGGCAGCCGCAGCGAGACCAGACGGGAACTTCAGGCGTTCCTGGTTGATCATGTTCCGCTTCATGGGGATGGCCAGCGTCACACCCAAGATCGCCAGAAGCACTGTCCAACCGGCCAAGATGGGCCAGGGCATGTGCGTGCCGCCCGGGTTGTCGGCCGTAGCAGACAGCATGAGCAGGGCCGGGATGGCCGACACCATCGTGCCGCCGGTCGAGTAGCCGGCCGCCGATGCCGTCGACTGCATGCAGTTGTTCTCGAGAATCGACAGCTGGGACTTGGCGATGCCGACCTTCAATAGGCCGCCCCAGAGCGTGTAGGACAGGATGCACGCGGTGATCGCCACGCCCAGGTGCCATCCCGTCTTCAGCCCGATGTACAGGTTGGTGAACGACAGAAAGAAGCCGAGCACACTGCCGACCAACACCGCACGAACGGTCAATTGGGGGGCGTCATCGCCGCGGTAAGCCTTTTCGTACCAGGTCTTCTCGTCCATCTCTGCGACGTCGGAAGGAGAGATGCCCAGGGGCTTGCCGCCTTCGATCTCGGCAGGGGTTTCCGCAACTTTCTGAAACAGCGCCATTTCGGCCTCGGGTTGGAGCCGCTGTGTAGCTTCCCAGCCCCTTTGTCACAATCCATCAATTGATTGGTTTTCCGCGTTTTGCATGGGTAGAAGACGGTCGTGATCGACAAGCTCCGCCGCAATCCCAAGCCCATCGCAGCCGCCACCCTGCTCGTCCTCGTACTCGCGGCCGGCTCACAGGTCTCCATCGAACAGGCCGTCCGCCTCGTGGACTGGATTCGAACCGCTGGACCTGCGGGTGCCCTGGTGTACTCGGCCGTCTATACCTTCGGCACCGTCGCGGCTCTGCCCGCATCGTGGCTTCAAGGCGGGGCGGGCTTTCTGTGGGGTCCCGTCTGGGGTCCGCTCTTCGCCTGGCTGGTCGGCACTGCCGTCGGCACCCTCAACTTCTTGCTCGGCCGCACGTTGTTGCGCTCTTGGGTCGAAGAGAAAGCCAAGGATCACCCACGTTTTGCGGCCATCGACGGCGCGATTGGCGAAGACGGCCTGATGCTGGTCATCTTGCTGCGTCTGTCCCCGCTGTCTCCGCACAACATCGTCAGCTACGGCCTGGGCCTGACGCCGATCAACCTGCGCACCTACGTGATGGGAACCCTGCTGGGCAGCATGCCTGCGGTCGTCATCTGGAGCACGCTAGGAGCCAGCCTCGAGGCGTTCGCAGCACTGCTTGACGGATCCGCCGCCGCAGGCTCCGGCACCCCCTGGATCCTCGCGTTGGTCTTGACCGCATTTGCGACCGTCGGGGTGACTGTGTTCGCCCGACGCGCGCTCAGCAACGCACTCGGCGAGCAGCCCGCATCTGCCTGATCGCGGGTCTGAAGGCCCCGGTGGTACACTGGAGCCTCATCGGAGTGCGTCATGCGACTTGCAGCTTTGTCGATTGCCTTGGTTGTCACCACCGGATGCTTCGAAGCTGCCGAGAGCGACGGCCCGCAACAGGCCCCGGGCGACGACTCACAGCTGCAAGCGGTACTCGCGGACTACGACTTTGAGACCGCAGACAATGACCTCGACGGCCTGACTTGGCACGCCCCGGACACGGTGGACGGCGAGTTCCTCGACGGCACCGGCACGTGGGACGACGGTTTTGACCCGACGGCCCCCCGATTCCAGCGCTTCTATGTCGAGCTGCACCCCGACCCGATGGATCCGTCGGGGCGCGTGTGGATCGGCACCGAGCGCAACACCATCGAGAACTCAGACGGTGCGGTAGGCTGCTCGATCGAGTGGACCATGGACGGCGCCCACGGCAGCGTTCCCGAGGCCATCTGCGACGACTGCGAGATGGACCTGGCCATGACCTGCTCCAACGCGACCGCCGTCGATGGCGGCTACTGCGACAGGTGGTACAGCCCGGCCTACATGGCCGCTACACAGCGCTGGTACGCCGACTTCCAGCCGGAATATGTACGCGAAGATGGCGTCGAGGTCGGCACTGTCTGGTCCCGCGGGACCAACGAGCGCAGCAAGTGGCGCGAGTTCGTCACCGGCTACCGCGATGGCGACACCCTGTACTGGGACGAGCTCAAGCCACTGTAGAAGGCTTGGCGCGCAGAAATCAGCGGCGGCCGTTTGGTCCGAGCCGCAACGAGTAGTGCAGCACGTCGGGGAGCAGGTCGCTGAGCAGCTTGGACGGTCCAAGCAGATGCAGCGGCACCAGCGACTCATGGGTGCCGGATTCGACGGCGTATAGGGCTACACGCGCGACGCGTGCGGTGTTGTAGGACAATGCCCGCACCGGCGGCAGCAGGAACAACCACGGGATGTTTCCGTGGGATTCGGCACCTGCATTCTCGGCCGAGAAGTAGGCGGTGTCCGCGATCTCGCCGGCGTTCAGCAACGTCACGCCAATGCCCATCTCGGCCAGATCTGCGCGCAGGTACTGCGACAGACCGCGCATGGCCCAGCGCGAGGAACCATAGGTCGCAGCGGCTCGAAAGCCGGCAATGGAGGACGCGCTCGTGACGTTGAGCACGTGCCCCGAGCCGCGCTCGGCCATCGCTGGCACCAGCGCCTTGGTCAGGTAGACCGCGCCCAGGTACGGACAGGCGATGTGGAACAGGGCGTCGGCATTAGTACCGTCCTCGATGTGGTGCCAGGCTCCTGCACCCGCGTTGTTGCACAGCAGATCGGGCGCTCCGTGCTCGGCCACGATCTTGCTCGCGACCGCTACGACCGCGTCGGGATCGGTGATGTCGCAGGGCTCGACAACTGCCGTGCAGGAAGGATGGGCAGCCGTCAGCTCGACGGCCGCAGCCTCAAGTGGCTCTCGGCGACGCGCGCTCAGAATGACCTTGGCCGCACCTCGACGAGCCGCCTCGAACGCCAGCGCCTTGCCAAGGCCCGATGAGCCGCCAGTCACAAGCACCGTCTTGCCCTGCAGTGGCATGGCTGGGGTGCGGTTGGCCAACAGCCCGTACATCAGGAGTGGAGGGACAAATAGCGCCACCGCCATCAGCGGAGGAAGCAGCGCAATCACCAGGACGAGCAGAGTGAGCCACAGGGCTCGGTGCATGGCTTCGGCCACAGAGGCCTCCAGAGCAACCGGCTACCTGGATTAGGGAGCCTGCAGTGCTCCTAGCAGCTTCTGCAGCTCGGTGAGAGCCTGTCGGTAGTCGGTGCGCGCCTTGACTGCCTCTGCGCGGGTGCGGTCCACCTCGGCTCGCGCTTCGAGCACGTCTTTCTGAATGGCGCGCCCAATCTCGGCCAGGGCCTCTTCAGCGGCCAGGGTCTCGCGAGCCAGGCGCACGTTCGCGTCGGCGAGCGCGACCCGCTGCTGGGCGGTATCGAGCTGGGCCACCTGTGCCGACACATCGGCGCGAACCCGCCGTTCCAGCTCGGCCAGGGACACTTGCTTCGAGGACACATCAGCCGCCGTGCGGTTCACATCGCCACGGGCGGCGCGGTTGCCCAGGGGCACCGACAGGGTTGCGCTCGCGGTCACATCCGGGAAGGAATCCTCCGAGAACAGCCCTCCGAGCGCATCGCCCGCGCTCGCCTCGCTCAGCACGCTGCCATCGGTGTTGTCGACCAGCAGACTGCTCTGTGCTCCCACACCGCTCGCCAGCGTCGCGGACAGGCTTGGCAGCAGGGCGTGCTTGCTGTCGCGGTGGCCCCGCTGCGAGCTCAGAAGGTTGGCGCGCGCAATCGCCAGGTCCAGGTTCTGCGCCAGGGCGACGTCGATCTGCTGGGCCACATCGAGCTCGACCGTGGCGACTTCGCCAGGCTTGGTCGCAGGAATGACCCCCTGTCCGGGGTTGTCCCCCATGATCAGCAGAACCGCATCGCCGGCCTTGCGAGCGGCCAATGAGGCGTCCAAGTGGTTCGACCGTGCCTGGACCAGGGCTGCCTCGAGGCGCGTGACCTCGACCGGGGCCAGATCACCGCGATCCCGCCGCAGCTCCCCAATGCGCAGGGCTTCTTTGGCCACGCCAACACTGTCGGTGGCCGTCTTCTCGAGCTCGACTTGGTAGACCCAGGTCCAATAGGCCTGTGCGGTCTGCGCCATCAGCTCCTGCTTGGTCTTTTCCAGCGTCAGCTCGGCCACAGCCAGCCCCTCTCTGGCCGACGTCACGTTGCGCAGGTTGTAGGACAGGCGGTGCCCCTCGAGCAGGCTCTGCGTGACCGAGAAGTTCAGCTTGGCCCGGTACGCATCTTGAAGGCTCTCGGTCTCGACGTCCTGAACGAATTGCGTCAGGTAGGTCGCGTTGTTGCGGTTCATGCCCAGCTCGGCGTTGTAGCTGGTTCCCGTCGCGGTCGTGCCCTGCAGGCCAGCTCCCAGGTTCCAGAACGTACTGCGCGAATCATAGGGCAGGCCCTGGAAGAAGCTCTTGTCTCGCCCCCGGACCCACGTGGCGTCCGAGGTGAAGCTGACGTCGAACATGCCGCGGCTGCTGAGCAGCCCGCCGCGTGCCGCCTCGACCGAAAACCGCTGTGCTGCGATCGTTGGGTTGTGGGCGATGGCGGACCCAATCGCCTCGTTGTAGGTCACTGGCCGCTCGGCATGGGCGGGGGTCGCCCCCATGAGCATGACCGCAAGCACAACCGAGACCACCGTGGCCACACCCCCCGCCGCGGAGTCACTCTTGGGACCAGATGTGCTCCGTGAGCGCACAATCCAGTGTGCCCAGCCCCCCGCTGCGTCGCGAAGGTCGTCGAGCAGGGCGTACAGGTAGGGCACGAACATCAGGGTCAGAAGGGTGCCGACGATCAATCCGCTCATGACAGTGCGTCCCAGAGGTGCGTAGGGAATGCCGATGACGCCGCTGTCGCCCAGAGCCATGGGAACCAAGCCCATGATGGTGGTCAGTGCTGTCATCAAGATCGGCCGCAGGCGCCGACGTCCCGCTTGGATGAGGGCCTCGTTTCGAGGGACCCCCTCGGCGCGAAGCTGGGTCACCAGATCGATCAACACGATGCCGTTGTTTACGATGACCCCGGTCAGGATCACCATGCCGATGCCGGCCATCAGGTCCATGGGGGTGCCGCTGATGTACAGCCCCCAGAATGCGCCCATCATGGCCATCGGAATCGAGGTGATGATGCACATGGGCAGCAGAAAGCTCTCGAACAGCACACCCATGAGCAAGAAGACAAACACGACGGACAGCAACAATGCCCACAGCATGGCGGCGTCATCGGCCTCGCGCTCGTCCCACTGATCGCCCTTGGTCCAGGTGTAGCCCCGGGGCAGGTCCATGTCGGCGAGCGCGGCTTCGACCAGCCCGTAGCCGGCCCCGCCATCGACTTCTTTGTCCAGATCGACGGTGATGCCAATGCCGGCACGCCGGTCTTCGCGATGAATGGCGCCGGGGCCTCTGGCGACCTCGACCGCGGTCACAGCCCGCACCGGCACGATGGTCTGCAGCTTTGGCGACCACAGGCCGAAGTCCAGCAGGTCATCGAGGGTCGACCGGTCCTCGAGCGAGAACAGCGAGATCACCCTCACCTCGCGGTCGCCATCCCAATAGGGATTCAGGCGGTTGCTGCGCATGGCAAAGGCCAGGGTGCGGCCCACGGTGGCTGCAGACAGCCCGTAGCGAAGCGCCGCCTCTCGATCGACCACCAGACGCAGCTCGTCGGCCCCATCGTTGAGGTAGTCCATGCTGGCGGACATCACTCCGGGCATGCCCTCGACCCGGCGAACGACCTCGGCGCCAAGGGCATCGAGGGTCTCCATGTCCTCCCCATGCACGGACAGGCCGATCTGGTTCTGCGGACCGCCCATGCCCCCTTCCCAGCCGATTCGAGACGTCACACCTGCGATGTCGTCGGGCAGCAGCTTGCGGGCCTCGGCCATCACATCTTCGCGCGGCATGACGCCACTGTCGTCGAGGTACACATAGACCCGCCCGCGGGTGCTGTCTCCCTGCAAGCGGGAGCGGAAGGTGCGCACTCCCCACTCATCTCGGTGGTCCACCACAACGGCCTCGAAGCTGTTCATGATGGCGTTTCGTTCACTGGGCGTGGCCTGCTTGGGCACGGTGAAGCGGATGGTGAAGTTGTTGATGTTGCTGTCCGCATCGCCTGTGCAGTCGACCTGTTGGACCGGCAACGCGATGGTGAGGATGAACATTGCCACAACCATGGCACCGGCATCCCAGCGGTGACGCAGCATCCAGCCAAGGCTTCCGGCGTAGCGTTCGATCAGCCAGGTGAGCCACGCCGCGTCGGGCTTGACCTCGGCATTGCCGATGAGGCGGGTCGCGACCGGAGCGAACAGCAGCGCCACGAACAGCGACGCGACCAGAGCAAAGACCACGGGCAGCCCCAGCACACCCATAAAGAAGCTGAAGGTGGCGTCGTTGGTCATCAAGATGATGGGCAGGAACACCACCACGGTCGTCATCGTGGACAGGAAGATGGCCAGATTCACCTCTGCGGTGCCCGCAATGGCCGCCTCGCGCACCCCCGCTCCATCGGCCCGGCGTCGGTAGATGGTCTCGATGACGACGATGGCGTTGTCGACGACCATGCCTACGGCGAGCATCAATCCCATGAGCGCAATCGGGTTGAGCGAGTCTCCCCGGAAATAGAGCACGGCCACGGTGATGATCAACGAAAACGGGATGGACGCCGCAATCAGCAGCGTCATGCGCCACTCTCGCAAGAACAGATACAACACGATGATCGAGAAGAATCCGCCCGCCAAGCCGGTGTTCACCAACGTCTGGATGCTGTCGGTGATCAGGTCCCCTTGGCTGAAGAAGACAAAGAACTCCGCCCCCTGAATGCGCGGGTCCTTGGACAGGTCGGCGAGTGCCTGTTTGACGTTGGCTGCGGCCTCGACCGTGTTCGCAGACGACTCTTTGCGAATCGCCATGACGGCACCGTCGTCGCCGTTGACGCGATTGATGTCCAGACTGCGCCGGGCGATGTACCCGATGTCCGCGATGTCCTCGAGGGCCACGCCATCTTTGACCGGGTAACGAATGATGTCTTCGGGGGAGTCGAAGCGGGCCAAGCTGCGCACGTGACGAATCAGCCCTCGGTCGGTGATGCGGCCCGCCGGGGACTGGAAGTTGTCCGCCATCAAGCGGCGCTGCACCTCGCCCAGGTCGACCCCATGGGAGTACAGCTGCTCGCGGTCGTAGTGAATCTCGAGGCTGCGCTGGTAGACCCCCCACACGTCCATCGCCGCGACGCCCGGAATGCGCTCGATGCGGGGCTGAACGACCTGTGTGGCGAGGTAGTAGGGGTCGCTGACGGTGTCCGGGAAGGACACGCCGGCCCACATGACCGGCTCGTCGTCCGGGTTGTAGCGCCAGATGCCGAAGCGCTCGACGTCGTCTGGCAGGTCCACCATGGAGCGCTCGAGCCTGTCGACAACGCTGTTGTAGCCCTCGTCCATGTCGGTGGACTGGTGAAACTCGATGCCAAAGGTCGCGTAGTCGCTGTACGCGTGGCTCTCGGTATGTTTGATGCCAGGAACGGTGCCCAGCTGCGCCAGAACCGGCTTGACGATGGCCTCGTCCGTCTCGCGCGGTGAGCCATCGGGGTAGCTGACCCACACCCACAGAAACGACGGTTCGAAGCCATCGGGCATCATCTGCAGGGGAATGCGCTGCCAGCTGATGAGGCCGACAACCATTGCGGCGATGAAGGCCATGAACACGGTGACCGGGCGATCGTAGGCCAAGCGCGGCAGCAGCCTACGCATCGGAGCCCCCAGCGGCCGGCAGCTCGGGACCGTCGGTGGCGAGTGCGGGCTCGGACACGGTGCCCACATTGCTGCGCAGGCCGCCGGTGAAGATGCCATAGACCACCGGCACCACCACCAGGGTCAATGCCGTCGAGCTGAACAGGCCGCCGATCACGGCCACGGCGAGCGGCTGCTGCACCTCGGCACCGGCCCCGAAGCCCAGGCTGAGCGGCATCAGCCCCAGCACGGTCGTCGCCGTGGTGATCAGGATGGGCCGCAAGCGCAGCGCGCCGCCCTCGTGAATGGCCAGCAGCCTGGGCCGACCCTCTTCGCGCAGTCGATTGATCGTGTCAACCAGGACGATCGCGTTGTTGACCACCACCCCCGCAAGCACGATGGCGCCGATGAACACAACCACGCTGACCGGCAGCCGCCACAGCACAAGTCCCGCGACCACCCCGATCATCGCCAGCGGGACCGAGAACAAGATGACGAACGGGTGCACGAGGTTCTCAAACGTGCTCGCCATGATGACGTAGACCAGGAACACGGCCAGCATCAGGGCGAACTGCAGTGACTGCAGTGACTCCTCCATTTCCTTGCTCTGCCCAGCCACCTCCCAGGTGACTCCGTCAGGCAGCGCCAGACCCGTCATGGCGGCCTCAATGGCGACCGCTGAGCTGCCCAGGTCAAAGCCCTCGATGTTGGCGCTGACCACGACCGCGCGCTGCTGATCGACCCGTCGAATCTCGGACGGACCCTCGGCTTCTTCGAAGTCCGCGACGACATCCAATGGAATCGTCGGCACCAGGCTCGGATTGACGTTGATGGAGCGCAGGTCGGCCAGCGTGCCTCGGTCCCCCTCGACCAGCTGCAAGCGCAGGTCCACCTGCTGATCGTCGCGCTGAATGGTCGTCGCCTCGACGCCCTGGACCTTGTCGCGAACCCGCTGGGCAACAGTGGCCGGGTCCAGGCCAAACCGGCGCAGCTTGTCGCGGTCGTAGCGAATGCGAACCTCGGGATGGCCCGCCACCAGGCTGCTCTTGACGTCGCGAAGCCCCTGAACTTGGCCCAGGGCGTCGGCCACAGCTGCACCGGTCTGCTTCATCTGGTCCAAGTCGCGGCCGTAGAGCACCACTTCGATGGGGGTGCGGAAGCTGAACAGCGACGGGCGCACAAACTTGAGCTTGAGTCGCGGGGCGGCCAGGTCGTCGCGAAGCTCCTCCATGATCCGAGTCTCGTCTGCAGCCCCTTGGGCATGAGCTTCGAGCATGAGGCGAAGACGAGCGCTGTGTTCGCCCTCTTCGGCGCTCGTGTCGGCACGTCGATCGGCGCCAATGGTGGCGTACACCCTCGCCACGTCCGGGTGTGACTTCGCAATCTGCTCGGCGCGCGCAACGACCTGCTGGGTGCTGTCGAGGGGGGTGCCGACCGGAAGGGCGGTCTCGACAGTGAATCGGCCCTGATGCAGCTCGGGCAGCAGCTCGGTCCCCAGGTAGGGGAGGATCTGCATGGCTGCGACTGACAGGGCTCCAGCGAACAGCACCACCGCAGTTGGACGGTTCATCGATGCCCGCAGCGCGGCGTTGTAGGCGCGCTCAGCGGGCTCATAGACTCTCTGAAACAGGGCCGCCGCGGAGTCGAGCACCCATGCAACCGGCATCAGCAGCAGCGTCAGCAAGCGCCAGCCCCAGCGCAGCAGGTGCGCACCGATGACCAGAACAGCGCCCCACACTGCGTTGAACACAACCTGAAGGACCAGACGCAGCACGGCGTACGGAAGCAACCAGCGGCGACTCGCACGCCACATGACCATCGGATCGTCAAGCACATAGGCACGGAATGGACGCCCGAGCAACAACGCGGAGGGGCGAGCTTGGTCCCGCCGATCTTCCGTCGATGACTCCTTTGCCTGTTCCGGGAGTCCAAACTCCCGAGCCGCCATCATCGGCACCAGAAAGAGTGCCACGGCGAGAGAGGCCAGCAAGCTGCTGACCACGGCGATGGACAGGTCGCCGAACAGCTGTCCGCCCACCCCTTCGACAAATGCGATGGGGAAGAACACAGCCACCGTCGTCAAGGTCGACGCGGTCACAGCAGCGGCCACATGGCTGGCGCCTTGGATGGCCGCCTCGCGTCGGACCAAGCCCTGCTCTCGGTAGCGGCTGATGCTCTCGAGCACGACCACTGCGTTGTCGACCAGCATTCCGATGCCAAGCGCCAAGCCGCCCAGGGACATCAGATTGAGCGTGACCCCCTGCAGATAGAGCGGAGCGAAGCCGATGACGACGCTGACGGGAATCGCGAGGCCAATGATGGCCGTGGTGCGAAAGTCTCGCAGGAAGAGGAACAGCACGCCGACGGCGAAGAGACCGCCCAGGATGGCGGTGTCGCGCAGATTGGCGACCGATTCTTCGATGAATCGAGCCTGGTCATCGAGCTCGGCGAGCACCACCTGTTCGGGCAGGTCAAGGGCTTCGAGGCGGCTCTTCACCCGTGCTGCAACCTCGACGACGTTGGCGTCGGCCTCTTTGAAGATCTCAAGCTCTACGGCCTCGACCCCATCGAGGTGAGAGAGCACTTCCCGCTCGCGATGGGTCTCGTAGACGATGGCCACATCGGCGAGGGCGACAGTCACGCCGTCTTGGCGGCTGAGTCGCAGCGCACGCAGTTCTTCGACCGTGCCGAACTGATTCAATGTGCGCACCAGGTACTCGACGTCCCCCTCGATGATCGAGCCGCCGGCGATGTTCACGTTCTCGGACACCAGCGCCGTGCGCACGGCGTCCAATGTCAGCTGCTTTGCTGCCAGCCAGTCCTCGCGCACTTCGACGCGAATCTCGCGCTCGAGGCCGCCGCGCACGCGGACCGCAGCCACGCCGCTCATGCCCTCGAGGTCGCGCTTGATCTCTTGTTCGGCGATGTCGCGAAGCTCGTACAACAACGCTGCCTGCTCATCGGAGTCGCTTGCACCCTCGTCGGAGTTGGCAGACAGCGCCAGCCGCAAGAATGGGTCCAGGCTTGGGTCGTAGCGGAGGATCAGCGGCCGATCGGCATCGGTCGGCAGCCAGGTCGTCTGCAGCTGCTCGCGGATGGTCTGGGCCGCGCCATCCATGTCCGTTCCCCAGTCGAAGCCCAGCACGACGTCGGACGCACCCGCTCGACTGCGGCTCTCGATGGTGACCAGGCCATCGAGCGTGGCCAGCGATTCTTCGACGCGCCGACTGATCTGACCCTCGACTTCCTGCGGTGCCGCCCCGTCGTAGATCGTGCGCACGGTGATCTTGGGGTAGCTGATGTCGGGCATCAGCTCGACGGGAAGCTGGTTGTAGGACACCCAGCCAAACACCATCGCCGCGATGAACATCATCGAGACGGCGACGGGATGGTCCACCAACCACGCAAAGAAAGCGCTCGGACGGAGCGCCAACTCCGCCCGGTCGTCCTCGGAGCTCACCCCTCGGCCCCGGACTTTTCTTCGTCTTTGGCGGCCTCTTTGCGCGCGTCTTCGAGGGCCTTGGCCTCGCGCTGCATCGCTGGAGTGCGCACCGGTGCCTCGTCACGCAGGTTGCTCTGACCCACGGTGATCACCTTGTCGCCGAGCTCAATGCCCTGTGCGACCTCGGCGCTGACCGAGTCCACCAAGCCGAGCTTTACGCTGACTCGCTGAGCCACATAGCGAGGCAGGGCATCGGGGTCTTCCTCGTCGGCCTCGTCGCCCTCTTCTTCGCCGCCGAACACGCCGGCCAACCAGCTCGGAACGGCCCAGCCCGGCTCATCGTCGCCGCCTTCTTTGTCGCCGTCTTCGTCGCCCTCTTCGGGGTCCTTTTCGGGCTCGGGAATCATGCGGTAGACCACCGGAGCACCGTCTTCGTAGACGATCGCCTCACGGGCGACGACCAGCACATCTTCGTGTTGATCGACGATGAGCTCGACGCTGACGAACTGCCCCGGCCGAAGGGAGTCTTGGGCGCCATCGACGTGGATGGTCGCCCGGAAGGTGCCCGAGGTGGCATCGACAATCGGAGCGATGCGGCCCACAGAACCCATTGCCCAGATTTCGGTGTTGTAGGCCGAGACCAGCTTGGCCCGTTGTTCGAGCTGCACCGAGCCCAGGTCGCGTTCCGGCAATGAGGCGACGACCCGGAGTTCATCGAGATCGACGACCGAGAAGGCGCGCTTGCCGGACGTCGCCAGCTCTCCTCGCCGCACATCTCGCGCAGCAACAACCCCATCAAAGGGGGCGGTCAGCTTCTGGAAGCCAGCGGAATTGGCCGCCTCGCGATTGGAGGTCTGAGCCGCAACCAGTCTGAAGTGCGCTTCTTCGAGCTCTTTTTGGCTGATCGCTCCTCGTTCGAACAGGCCCTGAAGCTCGTTCACCTCTTTGGTGACCTTGGCCAACTCGGCGGAAGCCCGCTCGGCGCCCGACTCTAGCGAGACGTTCTCGAGCACCGCCAGGACCTCGCCGCGGCGCACGAAGTCTCCCTCGTCCTTTTTGACCGACACCACCACACCGCTTGTCTGCGGGAAGATGTCAGCGCTCGATTCCGACTCGACCACCGCACTCGTGACCAGCGTCTGCACCACCGTGCCCGTCTTGGCCTCGTCGATTTCGATCACCGTAACCGGATCAGGGCGTTTTTCGTGGCCCCAGTCCTCGCCCTTTCCACCGTTGCCGGGAGGACTTTCGGACCCGCCGCAACCGGCGAGAATCAGGACTAGGAACAGGGTGCGCATCGTGATCTCGCGCAGCAATATGGTGACAAGGCCGACCTATTCCATCCAGACAGCGAAGTCCTGTTTGCGTTCGTCACAGTTGCGCGTGCAGAGCGGCGATTGCGCTGGTAGTCTCAGCCGTCCGGAGGGGAAGTGGGCGAAAAGGACGCGAGTCCAGGCCAACGAGCGGCAGCGCTGCTCAAGCGGTTGCACACATGCTACGAGAAGCGTCGTTCGCTTCCTGGTGGGGCTGCGCGCGAAAAGCTCGACGCTCATCTGGTCACGAATCTGACCGAGCTTGCCGAGCTTGGAAAGCGCGAACTCCAGCCTGAGCTCAAGGCCGCACCTCCTCGCAGAATGAGCATTGCGCTAGGTCTTGCCCTTCACAGCCACGCGCACCTCACGATTTTCTTCAGCAACCCGAACATGTCGGCAACGGAAGTCATCAAACAGGAACGGCCTGCGCGCCCCGACTTTCCGATCTTGCTCGACCAGGCCAAAGTGCGTTCAGCCCTGGGTCTACAGGACTGGGAACTCGACGATCTGCGCGAAGAAGTCGACCGCCGAGTCGGCCATATTCTCAAGCAGCAGCGCGCCCTCGACTGGCTATGGGCGCACTTCGGCCTGCCGCAGGCAAGCGCTGAGCCACTGTTCCGCGTGCTGTTCCCGGGCGCATCGCGCACCGTCGGCAACGTCGGCTTGGTGCACCGCGGAGCCCAGCTCTATGCGGTGGTCGATCAGAATCCCGCCCCCCCGATCAGCTCGATGTACTTGGGCTGGGGTGACACGGCCAAAGAGCAGATCTACGGCGAGCTCGGCCCATTTGGCGGCCGCTACGTCGACGTGGGCCTGCGCAACGCACTCGCGCGGGGCATTGGCGCCGATGCCGACGAGGTCATCGAGATCCTCGACCGCATGGTCACGGTGGTCCCCCGACAGCACGCCGCTGAGTTCTTGCACCACGACAACTGGCGGGCGCGAGCGCTGGCCGGCATCTGCAAGCTCGGCGACAACTACGCTGTACCAGTGACTCTGACCCGCTCGCTGCAGCCCGAAGAGATCGAAACCAGCGAGTGGATCACCCTGGCGGGCGACGAACTCAAGGTCCGCGAGTCCCGCACCGCCTTCGACACCCTCGCCCTCGATCGGGTCGCATCGATGACCCGGCAGCTGTACGCCGAGATGCTCGCACGGTTGATCGAGCGCGGCGAGAACAAGAATCCCATGCCCGAGATCGACGACCTCGAGCTGTTCGATGTCTCGGGTCAGTTCCGCCGGGCGCTCAAGCCGCTCATCGATTGGGCCGGTGACACCAAGACCATCACGCGACTCGCCGAGATCCACAAGCTCGATTCGAAGCACGTCAGCGTCGAGATGAAAAAGGTCCGGGACACCTGGCGAGCACAGATGGACCGCGGCTGGTGTGCCCCTCCACGCTCTGGACAGCCTCGGAGCGTCGCTGCGGTCGTCAGCCTGCACCTTGTCGAGACCTGGTGTGCATTGCGCGCGATCCAGGCCAAGCCGTCGGACAAGCGCTTCGACCACCGCGATCTCATGATCCTGGCGGCCGGACACTTCATGGCCGAGGCACCGGTTCAGCGACTGTGGGCCGGCGGACTCTCAGACGTCGGCTCTCCCGCCGACGAGCCCTTCAGCGAGTACTTCTGGGCAACATGGGCCAAGATGATGGAGACGCTGGAAGAGGAACCAGCGACCTTCAGCGGTCCGTTCACCCTCGAATTCTGAAGACGCGACAACAAGAAGAGCCGAGCTTCGTCTCGCCTTGAAAGATGCGGTACGTGGGCGCGACGAAGCTCGCCCCCCTTGCCATGCAACAAAAACCGACGAACCCGCGTAAGCGGATGGTGTCAGGGTCGTTCACCGTAGGAACAACCACCGGAGCCACCGATCATGTTTTTGACCATCCTCGCCATCTTGCTCAAGCTCACTCTCGTTGCCGTGGCCATCGCCGCGCCCGCGTGGATGCTCCAAGCCTCCTGCAGCGTGTGCGGCGAGGAGGTTCCTGGCTTTGGACTCGCTCTGCTGGCGGGTCTGACCGCGGGCATCACGACCGCAATCGTCGGCGTGGTGTACACGTGGACCATCGGCTGGGCCATTGGCATGTTCTTCTCGGTCCTCGCTGCCCGCGTGATCGGTGGCGTCATGGCATGGACGATCACCACGATCGCCTACAGTGCCTTCCTGCGAATTGGCATGATGCAAGCCGCCCAGATCGCGCTCGTTCAGCACGTGCTCGCCATCGGCATCGCGATCGTCCTGGGCGCCATCGGCCTGCCTCTGTTCTTCTAGGCAGCGCCCTAGGCCAGACGCAGATCGGCTCTGCCAATCACTCGTAGATCGGGCGCAAACGCAAGGGTGCGCTCGATGACGTTGCGCAGCTCCCGCACATTGCCCGGCCATTCGTAGCCGCGCAGGGCGACCACCGCATCGGCTCCAAGTACTGGCTGGCGGCGGGTTCCGGCCACACGCGCAATCAGGTGGCGGGCCAACGGCACGACATCATCGAGACGTTCCCGCAATGGAGCGACTCGCACCGGCACGACCTGCAGTCGGTAGTACAGGTCCTCGCGGAACTTGCCCGCAGTGATCAGCGAGCGCAGGTCATGGTGCGTCGCAACCACGACCCGGACATCGACCGAGACCGGCGTGGTCTCGCCCAAAGGCAGCACCTCGCCGTTCTCGAGGAAACGCAGCAGCTTGGCCTGAACCTCAAGCGGCATGTCGCCGATTTCGTCCAGAAACAGCGTCCCCTTGTCTGCCGCGCGGATGACGCCCTTGTGGTTGCGAACCGCCCCGGTAAAGGCACCCTTTCGGTAGCCAAACAGCTGCCCCTCGAACAACTGAGTCGGTACGGTGGCCGCATTGAAGGTGACGTACGGCCCTTCACTTCGCGGCGACAGCTGATGCACTGCGCCTGCCACGACCTCCTTGCCGACCCCCGACTCACCGGTGATCAGGACCGTGCTGCGCGAACGAGCCACCAAACGCAGATCGGCCACCAGCTTGCGGGATGCTTCCGATGCCGCGATGAAGCCCGGCAGATCGAGACCATCGGCTTGGTCCTCCCGATGCCCAGCGCCATGCCGCAAGGTGGCCAGCTCCAGCGCCAGGCCAGCCGTCGCCGCAAGCAGCTCCAGCGCCGTCCGCAGGCCCAGGTCTTCGTCATCGACCGAGAGCCGAAACTGCCGACCAAACCCGTCGCTAAACTCGGCACCACAGTCGACGCATGAGTCGACGCCGCTGATCTGCGTCAGCGATACCTCGGTGCCGACCAGTGTGGTCGCCGCGCCTCGAATCTCTTCGAGCAACGCGTCTGGGGTGAAGCCCCGCATCGCCAACCGCCGGAACGGCACCACCAACGCGTTCGGCGGTGGCGCCACCGAATGCTCAGATGCCGACATCTGCTTCTTGAGCCGCTCGGCCGACATGGCGGGCGAGATCGCAATGCCTAGTCCCTGCAGCTCAAGCTCAGAGGCACGCAGCTGTTCATCGGCGTCTGGCGCTCCCAGCACATGGGCCGCCAGAGCCACCGCATGGCGAGTCCTGGCCGCTTCGCCGACATCACCTGCCCGCTCAAAGCTGGCTGCGCAGGCGGTGAGCACTTGGTATGCCTCGGTCGCACGCCCCTCAAAGGACAGGTGCATTCCATGGACGTGTGCCTGCATCATGCCAAACCAAGCAGACGGATGCCGCTCCATCAGCCGAGCCGCTTGCCGTCGACCTGCCTGCGCTGCATCCAACGCGCCCAGGTAGGTGTCCGAAGCGTATGCGAGCAACACAGACAGCCGCTCCAGCGTCGGAAAGGCGCCACATTGTTCAGCCTGCTTGTACGCCTCGCGCAACGTGCGTTGACTCTTGCCCAGCTCGCCGCGGCACATGTCCGCAACGGCGCCCGTGTAGGCAGCAGCGGTATCGAAAGCCGGGTTGCGGTATGGACTCCAACGCTCACGGAACCTCTGCTCGAGCGCATCGGACGCCTCGGCGCCGCCAACATGGAACTCCAGACGGGTCTGCGGCAGCAGCAGGTCAATCGGTGCCCAACCCGCCGCCACCGACGCATCCTCCAGCTTGCGGCAGCACACCAGGGCTTCGTCAACGCGCGCGAGTCGGAACAACGCCTCGCACTCAGCGGCTCCAATGACCAGCTCTGGGTACCCGGGAGCACTCCGAGTCCGCGCGCAGATGGCACGGGCTGCCTCGATGCGCGGCAATACCGTGCTCGGATGCGCTGCGTTGTTCAAGTCGAGCAGCGCGAGCCGCCCCAAGCAGCGCACCGCCGTAGGGCCCATCTCCTGTTCAGTCGCCCGCTCGATCGCGTCGGCATAGTGATGTGCAGCCTGTCCCGGACGCCCCTCGAGCTCAGCGCGCAGCGCCAGCGCCTCGGCAACCAGGGCGCCCAGAACCGGCGCATCGGTCTGCAGGGAGTCGTCCGCCGCGTCGAGCCGGCGCCGAAACAGCGCTCCATCTCCGTGATGGTAGGCGGCCCTAGCGGCAGCAAGCGTCGCCAGCAGGTGCATTTCGGAGCCGTGCGGCACCTGTGCGGCATGCGCGGCACACCGAATCGGGTCGAACACCCGAACGTCTGGAGTCGCAAAACACGCCGCCGCCGTGGCGTGCACATAGGCGGCGGCCGCCGGCGGCAAGCTCCCCACATCGGCCAGTAGCGGGACCGTCGTGGCCATGGCACCACGCACCTCGTTGCGGGACAGAAGCTGGATCTTTGCAATGCACGTCAGCAGGAAGGCCCGCTGGGCCGGATCGGTCACCTCTCCCGATGACAAAGCGGTGAGCGCATCGCTCTCGGCCTCGGCCCATCTTGCCGTCGCAAGCAGGTGCCGCGGACCCTCGGGAGGCCGCCAGCTGTCCAGATCCAATGGCTCGACAGCCGCCGGATCCACCGACCGCAGCTCCTCTGAAAGCCCATCCATTGTCTTGCGGTAGGCCCGCCGCGGAGACCGCGACTCGTTCGCGTCTGGTGGCAGCTCCCACCGGTAGATGGTCAGCGGCGACACCCCGACCAGGACTGCAAACTCTGCCCGCGTCCGCTCCCCGCGCAGATCGCGGATGTTCTCCGGCGTCCATTCCATTTTGGATATCTCCAATTGCCTGAAAATCTTATCCGAATTGGATGATCGGCAAGCGTCATTTGGATTTCAGCACGGCCAACAACGGTACAACCTGGGTATTTCGCTTGGCACAGGGCTTGCTTTGTTGCTGAGCGAACACCGAACCGGGATCACCCATGTCCAAGCTCACAGCAAACATCATCATCGACGCCCCCCCATCCGAAGTCTGGAAGTCCATCGGCAACGTCGGCGAGGTCCACAAGTGGCACCCCGTCGTCAAGACCAGCCCCGTGCTCACCGACAACGCCACGGGCATCGGCGCCACGCGAATGTGCAACTTCCATGACGGCACCAGCGTGGTCGAGAAGGTGATCGCCATCGACGAAGGCAAGTCAGTCACTCTCGAGCTGTCTGAGTTCTCGATGCCCTTCAACACCGCACACGGCGTCGTCACCCTCGTCGAACTAGACGGGGGCCGGACGAGGGTCGAGATGGACTTCGAATACACGACCAAATACGGCCCGGTCGGCTGGCTCATGGATGCGGCGATGATCCGCCCGATGATGACCAAGATGTTCGACAAGGTGCTCGGCGGACTCAAGCACCACGTACAGACCGGCGACTACATCGGCGAAGATGGCCCCGTTCAGCAGGCCGCTTAGACAGCGCCTCGCAGATCAGCGCTAAGGAGCCGGTGAAAGTGGTGCGCTCCGATCTCAAGTCGGGGCGCATACCTGCCGGCGACATAGGCATCCGAACGCAGGCCGGCCTGCACTTTCTCGCTGATGATGATGTCCTCGTCTTGAGTCACAACGGTCTGGGCCATGCTCTGCGCGATGAACGCCTCGTCGCAGCCGGCGTCGAACCACCAGTCGAATGTGACCAGGCATTCCTGCGGACCGGTTGGACGAACGACGTTGATGTCGAGCACCGGCCCGTACCGGTTGAGCATGAAGTTCGGATACAGCCACGCATAGAGCGCCCCATCCCCGATGCGCGAGTCCGGCGCGATGTCGAGCTCCACATCGTCTCGCCGCCCGCTTCCGGCGTCGGCACTCTGGATGTTGAACTGCCCAAACACCTCGGTGGTGTAGCTCTTCATCGCGAGCTGGGCGTCCAGCGACGGATGCATATGGGGGATGTGGTACCCGCCATCGAGGTAGTTGTCGCAAAACGCCTTCCAGTTGCAGCCGATGCGCCACTCGCGCCGTCCCGCATAGACCAGGTCCGTCCAACTGGTGGCCTGCAGACGGGTGTTGAGCTCGCCCACCAGCGGCAAGAAGGGCTCGGGACTGGCGCTCGCGTTGACGAAGATCCAGTGTCCCCACTGCACCACTGCCAGCGCAGGCAGGCCCATCGCGTCCCGGTCGAAGTCCTCGATTCCAGCCATCATCGGAGCGCTCTTTAGGCCCCCATCGAGCTTGTAGCGCCAGCCATGGTACGGACAGACAATCTCAGCCTGGTTGCCCCGCCCAGCGCACATCACCGACGCATGGTGCCGGCAGACGTTGTGAAAGGCGCGCAGGGTCCCGTCCTGGTCCCGCTGCACGACGATCGGCTGGCCAGCAATGTCGACAGCGCAAAAATCGCCAGGCTGGGCGACGTCCTGTGCGAGGGCTGCGAACTGCCAGGTCTTTGACCACACAGCCCGACGTTCGATGTCGTGCACGGCACGGGTGGTGTACCAAGACGAAGGCGGCGTCCACGCCCGCTCGATGGGAATCTCGGGGTCAAAGGCGAAGATCTCGCGACGGGTCGTCTCGGCGTCCATGTGCATCCCCAGCGGCGTGTATTCTACGCGGCCCATGCTACTCGCTACAGCCCTTGCCTCACTGCTGCTGACCGCACCCGCCCTCGCCCAAGACGAGGAAGCTCCCGAGTTCTTGCTCGGCGACGTGGGCACGCGCATCGACCTGCCAAAGGGTTGGAATGCCGACGAGTGGTCTGACTGGCACTTCAAAGCCAAGACCACCGACCGAGCAGTCTTGCTGTCGGTCTGGGTGACGCCTGTTCAGCAGGTTGTGACCGCCAAGAACCTCGAACTGTGGCACCACACTCACAAGCTCTACGCCAAAGAGTATGAGGGCAAAGACATCGTCGTCGACCGCAGCGAGATCGTGCCCCGAGGTGAGTTTCCGGTCGGTCGCTTCGAGATGCACTTCGGAGAGGGCAACAAGCGCATCGATCTGTTCGGCGCCACGCTCGCGGTCGAGGGCCAGAACCTGCACATGTTCACCCTGGCCGCGCCTCGTGGAAAGAGGCGGGCCAAGGCGCAGATGAACGACATCGTCAACCGACTCGAGATCCACGACGGGCCCGCCGAGCTGAAGTGGGGCGCCGAGGTCGAGGCTGCCGGCGTCAAGACCAAGCTGCCCGCCGACTGGCGCCCACCGCTCGATCGAGCCGAAAAGGACCGCGTCGCGGCCACCATCGAGCCACTGGGCATCGACAGCCTGACCGACTGCTGGACTGCACTCAAGCCCCGCGGGCCGCATAAG
The DNA here is from genome assembly GCA_964471355.1 of uncultured Enterobacteriaceae bacterium. Taxonomy (GTDB): domain Bacteria; phylum Myxococcota_A; class UBA796; order UBA796; genus CAYYHT01. Next base: position 3,176 of record CAYYHT010000021.1, on the reverse strand, counting down.
CCCGACGTCCTGGTCGGCTGCCAAGGCGGCCTATGGCTGGGCGTGGTCGACGAGTACAGCTTCGCCGACGTCGACGAGACCGTGCTGCGCCCCACCTTGTTCGGCAAGGCCGAGGTACCCGCCGCAGAGCAAGTCCAAGCCGGTGATCGAGTGGGCTTTCTATACGCCCCCAAGAGCGGCCTGTACATGGGCGTGGCCCCCTATGACCAAGGGCTCTTCCGCCTGTGGGCGCTGTCGTCGACCGACGAGCCCGACAACCCGGGCCTGCGTACAGCCGTCACCGAGACCATGAGTGCCTCGACCTATTCAGGGGCACACCCGGCCAGCATACCCGATGTGCTCTCGTACTGGGTCATGTACCGCCCGGTGTCGCCGCAGGTGCTCTGTCCCTTGTTTGGCCTGCTGGGCCTGTTCGGCGGGGTGGTGGTCATCGCTGTGGGCGCCGGCGCCTTCGGGGCCAGTCGCAACAAGTACGAAGACTTGGCCGACGCCGACGACTAGCGGGTCGAGTCCGAAGTCCGCAGAGACAAGGAGGGGCGAGCTTCGTCTCGCCCTCGATCCGCTCGGCCCCGCCTCTAGAAGCGCAGCACCAGCTGCTGCCCGACGGTCGGCTCGAGGTAGAGCGTCGCCGCGTTCCGGGCATCCGTCAGCGCCTTCTCGTTGCGCTTGTACTGCAGGTGCCCGAACACAAAGGCCATCACGCTGCCAATCACCGTGAAGAACAGCGCGGCGCTGATCCAGCCAAAGGTGACCCAGGTGTTGTCCACATAGCGACCCGTCAGGTGCTCGACCGCACGCCTGGACTTGGTCGGTCCGGCTACCGCCAGCACCATTCCGCCCAGGTAGATGACCACGCCGATGCCCGCGCCAAATCCGCCCAGCAGCGAGTTGGCGATGAAGGCCGTTGTGACCCCCACGAGACCCATCGAGATGCCCAGCAGGTACTGCCGGCGCCCCTGAAAATAGGTGTCGTCCCAGGCCGAACCGACCGCCGCCTCGCTGAACTCCGCATCTTGCATCAGCCTTGGCAGCCGCGGAACCTCGACCACTCGAACCAGGGTGTCGACCTCGGATGCCGGAGCGGCCCGCAAGTCCGGAAGTTCACCGGCTTGGGCCTGCCCTACCAGCAGAAGAAGGGTCAGCAGAGTCGTCATCCATCGCAGCATCGTGGCTCCTCGTCGCCCGACGGTACTCTCAGCGGATCGCTGCGTACAGTCGTGCAAGTCTCGATGGTGAGACCCCCAACCTGAATGCCATGGGAAAAGTGTTCATCACAAAGGTGGTGAAGAAGGGGTGCCGCTGCCACCGCCTGCCCGACACCTTTACGCTGGCGGGGGCCACTGCAATTCGACCTGCACGGGCCAATGTGTGCGAGAAGGCGAAGTCCTCCATGATGGGAATATCCGGGAATCCTCCCAGCTTTTCGAACACCCTCCGGCGCAGGAAGAGCCCCTGATCGCCGTAGGGATGGGACGCCACGCGGCTGCGCAGATCGGACAGCTGTAGCACGCCATACAGCGGCCAAGTGCCCTCGGCCAAGGGGTCCTGGATGTGCCACGTCGAGAACACGCCAGCAATGGCATCGGCGGTCAGCGTCTGGTGGATGTGCGCCGCGGCACCCTCGGGAATCGTGACGTCTGCATGCAGGAAGAACAGCAGCTGTTCGCGCGCGGCAGCAGCACCCATGTTCATCTGGCGAGCGCGCCCGCGAGGGGAATGCAGCACCGTGGCGCCCGCCGCTTTCGCCTGGGCCACCGTGTCGTCATCGCTTCCCCCGTCGACCACGATGACCTCGGAGAAGCCGGACTGGGCAAGGACCGAGCGCACCTGGGCGCCGATGCGCTTGCCCTCGTTCAAGGCGGGAATGATGACCGAAATGGGCGCCATCGAGACGGTGGGCAGCGCCCCGGAGTCTAGCCACTGGGTGTTGACGCCATACAGCGCGCCCGAGCCGTCTTTGCGAAGGAAGTTGCTACTGGCCATTGAGGGTCCAGTCGTAGCTCTGAAAGCTCTCGGATGTGGCCGCAGATGCGCCGTCGAGACGTTTGTTCACAAACTTGCGGTACCCGCCCCCCTTCTTGAAGTCTTCGCCGAACCAGCTGAAGATCTTGGACAGGTACAGCACGCCGCCTTCGACGCGGTTCTTGGTCGGGTCGTTCAGGAACACACGGGCTTGATCTTCGAGCTGTGCGTCGAGCTTGGCGGCAGTAAACGCTTCGCTGCGCAGCGGCGGGCAGCCCGTGGACGCGCACACCAGAGCAAAATGGATGCGGGGCTCAGCAAACTGTCCGCGAACGATGTCGTGCTCCAGGTTGTTGAGGGTGTATTTGTGCCCCTGAAGTACGATGAAGGACACGTCCCATGGCTGCAGGGGCCAGTTGATGTCCCTGATGCTGTCGACCGGCATGTACGAAATGATCAGCTTGAGCGTGTAGGCGTTGTAGGCGTTGATCCAGTAGGCCAGCTTCTGGTCTTCGGTCCAGCCATCGAAATCGTACACATCTTCGAGTTGCCCAAGGTAGGCGTCGAGCTCTTTGTTGGCCTTGATCGCCGTGTAGTCGACGCGCCCGTCTGAGACGCGACTGCTCAGCAGCGTGGTGAAGGCAGCGTGCGAGTGATCGAAGTCCCCAGCGAGCGCCATCATAGGCATGGCGCACAGCGTGAAAATCAGCGTCAGGACTCGCATCGTTCTCCCGTTCATAGCATCGTACGGCGCAGCGGCCTTTTGGTTACCAAATGGGGTGAGGAAAACTTGCGCGAACGCCTGAAAACACTGATGCCCGGGGCTTTCTTCCTGGACAAAGATGAACCCGATGCTCTGACCGATTGGCTGCACCATCAGGCATGGATCGATCCCGATGACCGCATCACCAGCCTGACATCTGCCGGCGCGGGCAACATGAACCTCACGCTGCGCGCCACGCTCAGCAGCGGCAGCACGCTGATCGTGAAGCAATCCAGGCCGTGGGTCGAGAAGTACCCCGACTACGAAGCACCCGTCGAGCGCGCCCAGGTCGAGGCCCGCTTCTACGAGGTCACCCTGCGCGACCCGGCCGTCACAGCACACATGGCCAACCTCATCGCGTCCGATTCGGCCAGCTCTCTGTTGGCCATGGAGGACCTGGGACCCACAGGAGACCTCAGCGACCTGTATGCCGAGGGAAATAGCTGGGGGG
>CAYYHT010000020.1:0-24723 GCA_964471355.1 uncultured Enterobacteriaceae bacterium | reverse complement strand
CACGACCACCATGAGCTCGTCGGACTCATTGGTGGCGGTCGTCCCGCCCGAGGCGCCTTCTGGGAACGCTCTGTACCCCTGTCGATTCGCAGGCTTGGCTACCACATCGCTCTGGAGCGGTGGTTTGTCGATGACTTGGCCGCAAATGGACTGCTGGGCACTCTTAGCGCGGCCCTTCGCAAGCTCGACCACGTCGACCGATGGTGGGTGCAATTGATCGCTGGTACCGATTCTGGAGGTGCGGCATGATCCTGCTCGAACTGCACGTTGTCATGTTCATCACCGGCGCCCTGCTGCTGCTGGCCGGATGGTTGGCTGCTTACCACCCTGACCCCAGGGAAGCGGGAGTCGGGGCAGGCGCACTGATGTTTGCTCTCGGGGTGGCCGCCCTGGGTACCTATGGTGAGCTATCTGTCCCAGGTGGCGTTCAGCTCGATGCGGTGTCGATCCCGAGGCTGTCCCTCGCGGGGATGTGCCTGGCGGCCGTGTTTTTGGTGATGCCACGCCGCCACGGTAGCTGGCCCCTCACCATTGCCCTTGTTGCGCTGGCGCTCTCACATGTGGCGTTGGCGTGCGCGCCGGCGAGTCTCGTGGGAGTCTTCTGGGCGCTGTCTTGCTCGGTCACTGCGCTGGCGATTCCCGCTGGGTCGGCCCGGCGCGTGGCTCTGCCGTATCTGGCTTTCGCGGCGGGGGTCGGGCTTGGGGGCACCGTGCTTGGCGGGGACGTCGGTCTCGCCTTGCTCGTGCTCGCCGTGGCGGTCCGACTTGGCGTATTCCCGTTCCATTCATGGGTCGTGGCGAGCTATCACCATGCGCCCACGACGATTGCGGTCGCCGTGGCAGCTCCGATGGCCGCGATCGTGTTGGTTGCCCGGACGCCGATGGGCTTCGAAGGCAATCTCGGTCTGGCCATCACCGTGTTTCTGGCGGCAGCTGCGATCGTGACCGCGGCACTCGCCATCGTTCAGTCGGAGCTGGCTCGCGCGGTCGGTTTCGTGACTGTGAGTGTGCAGACCATCGTGTTCCTGGCAGTGCTTGACGCTGACCACATCGGGCATCTTGGCGGGCTAATGATGTGGAGCGTGACAGGCATCGCTCTGGTCGGCCTCGGCCTTGTCACCGCCGCGATCCGCTCGCGCGTTGGCGACCTGGACATCGACGACTACGCCGGCCTGCTGGAGCGGGCCCCAGTACTCGGCGGGTTGTTTCTGCTGTTCGGGCTTGCAGCCGTTGGGGCTCCCGGTACGGCAGACTTCGCAAGTGAGGACCTGGTGTTGCACGGTGCACTTGCGCACCACACTGGACTCTTGCTGCTGTTCATCTCGGCTGTGTCCGTCCAGGGCTACGCGGTACTCCATCTGTTCTATCGGGTCTTCTTCGGTCCCCCTCGCAAGATGCCGGTATCTGACGCGATGCCGCGCGAGGCTCTCGCGCTGTCCATGCTCGGAGCCCTGCTTCTCGGCACGGGACTCGCGCCCCAGCTGCTGGTCAATGGCTGGCTCGTGTTCGAACCCGTTGCGATGACTGCTCTGCCATGACGGTGCTCTTTGTGCTTGTGGTCGCCGCCGCCTTGGCCGCGGACCCCCAGATCAGCCCAGGACTGGTGGTGCAGCCACGAGCCGTTTCGTCGTTCAGTGGCGAGCCCACACTTGACCTGGCCGTGCAGCGGGTGCGGCCCGCGCTTCGGGGAAGTACCGAGAACAATCGGTCATCGTTCTTTGTGCAGGCCGAGCTCGCAGGCACGGCGCGGCTTCTGGACGCCGTCGTCGTCGTCAAACCGATGGACGGATTCGAGCTTCACGCTGGCCGGTTTCTCGTACCGATCAGCCGGGCTCAGTTGACTCCGGTGCCAAAGCTGCAGTTCCAGGGGTTCTCGGAGGAGACGAACGCGGTACGTCACGGTCGCGACGCTGGCGCGATGGTTCACGCATTCGGTGCCGATGAGCGAATCGACTTTCGCGGTGGGTTGTTTCAGAGTGCGACGAGTGAGCTCAATGGGACGCGCCCGTTGGCGGTCGCCAGGCTCGCGTCCGACCTCGTTGGGCGGGTACCGTTGGATGCGACGCGACAGACAACATCGGCAGATCCCACCGACCCTGCTCTGGCCCTTGGAATCGCCGGCGCTCTCGGCTCGGACACCCGCGCTCGAGACCTCGCTGTGCTTCGAACCGTGGTGCTGGCCGGCGAGCTCGCAGGGTCCGTCGGTCGCAGTCGCATCCAAGCAGAGGCCTTTGCTCGCTCTTGGTCGGACGGAGCACGTGAAGAGGGGGCGTATGTGCAAGCGTCGATCGGCATTGCCCCATCGGTGGAGTGGGCTGGGCGCGCAGATCTACTGGTGGCCGACGTGCAGACGTGGACCGGTCAGAGTGAGCTGCTGTGGTACCAAGATGGCAACCACCTGCGAACCTCGCTGGAATATACGTGGCGACGGGTGGAGGGCGGGGCCCCTACGCAGCAGTTGGCGCTGCAAGAACAGCTCTGGTTCTAGCTGCTCTGGGCGAACCTCCTACGATTCACCCACGCTGCTAAGCGCGTTGCGCGGAGCCTCCACGCGCGGAGCCGCGGCCGCTCGAATACGCTTGGGGCACAATGCCACAGCGCACATCACAGCGTGGCGTACTGCTACGCCCTGAGCCAACGACGGGCTGCTCTAGTCGCGGTGGTCGCGAAAGAAGTGCGTTTGACCATCGACGACTACCGCAAGGGTGTCGCCATGCGGGCTACTCCGGAGTGCATCGGCTGCACCCGGGGTAGGCTCGGAGTCCGTGACTTCACCGGTGAACCCATCGACGAACACGAGCTGGCCGGCACCGGCCCCAGCGATACTGACCACAGCTTGGCCGTTCAAGGAACCAATCGCCGAGATGTCACCGTCCATGGGCGTTGCGAAGCGCCGGCCGCCGTCCGCCTCGACACCCCGGAGCTCGTGACCACCGCGGTCGGCGACGTATAGGACCTCAGCAGCCGCGTCCCAGGCCGCAAAATCGCCACCATCCACGCTGTGCGTACCGTCCGGTCCGACCGCTTCGATGGCGCCGTCGCTGACGACGAACGCGGTGCCGCTCGTTCGATCGACGGTGAGCCCATCGAACTGCGTACCGGCAATGGGCTGAGAAGTCACTTGATCACCAGTCCAGCTGACCCTCAGGTTCCCGTTGTCACCGCTGACGGCAACGACGCCACCATCGATGAGCGCCCCCCCAAGAACATCATCTCCGGGCAGGATAGGGCTGCCTCCCCCCGTGTACCCTGCCGGTTGATAGAGATGCAGGCCACTGGTCCCGCGTACTAGAACCACACCGGCAAACGCGTCTTCGACGTGATCGTCGCTCTCGGCGACGTCGACGTCTCGGCCGACGCCGGCACTGTCGACGCGCACCTCGCAGGTGTTGCCGACCATGCCGGCCTGCGCGGTGTCGGCGTCCTGTAGGACGAGCCCACGGGTGCTGTCATACAGCGTCGACTCGTACTGGAATGCGGCGTTGCCTGGGGCGCAACCCACTGCTGTGGCGATGGGCAATGTGAATGCAAGTGTGCGCATATCGAAACCTCCGGAAGCCCTGTCAGCGGGTCAGCACAGGGTGACCATGCTTGTGCAACGGCCGTGCCAACACCTGCCAGCCGTCGCGTTGGCACGGCGTGTGCACCTGACCTGGATGAACCCGAGGAGCCGTCATGTCGTTTCCACAACTATTACTCATTGCTGGCGTCGTGTTGACGCTGCCATCCTGTGCGCCGAAGTCGGCCCCATTGCAGGGACCAACCTTCGAGCAAGGCGGGCCCACTCGTCCGAGTCCAGCCAGACCCCGTCCTCGTGCGGGTCATCCAACCGGCTTGCACACCCGACACCACCTGGGGCCGGCACAGCACAGCGGGGTGCCGCGCTGAGCCTGACAATGCCTTCACCCGGTTGGAACGCCGAGCAGAGGTGCTGAGATGAGGAAGCCACTGCCCATGATGGACGCGAGGGGGGTCACAGTGGCCTGCCAACCCTCGGACCGCGACAGACGCGGCGACCAGGCGAGTGCGCTACCGCACACAATGGCGATGATGATGATGAGGGCGTTCAGGGGAAACCTCTGTGTGGCACACAGCTTGCAGCAGCTGACGGCATAGGAGGTTGACATGCAGGACGCAATCGCAACAGCGGATGATGGTCTAGAGCTCGCCGCGCCAGCCCTCTCCTGGCCACGCCGGGTTCTCGTGGCAGATGACGACTTCGAGATGCGGCGGCTTCGTCAGTGGCTGGAGCATGAGGGCTTCGTTGTCGATGAAGTCGAGTCGGGAATCGAGCTCGCGGAGTACATCGCGCATTCTTGGGGTGCCGAGCGGCAGCCTGCTCTCGTCGTCTGCGATGTGAGGATGCCCGGATTCGATGGACTGCATGTGATCGTGGCATAATGCCGCGGTTCCGCAATTGTGCCACAGTGTGCGAGGGAGACTCTGCTTGAAGCTCACACTCAAGGTGGCGCTGACCACGACGCTGTTGACGATGGCGGTCATTGCGACCTTGGGCTTCATGAGCCTGCGTCAGGAGGCGTCCATGCTCGAGGCGGAGATCGGCCACGAGTCTCTATTGGTCGCAACGAGCATAGCCCACATGCTAGAGGGCGCGCCGCTCCCCAGCATGTTGGCCGCCCGGTTCAATGAGGTGCGTCGAGACGAACCGGAGATGGCGATCGGTTGGAGAGACCCGTCGGTGCTGCGCTCCCCTGAGCTGGCCCCCCAACGATCTCGGCTCGAGTCGGGACAATCCGTTGTCGTTCGCCAAGAAGCGGGGATCCGCGCGCTCGTTCCCGTGATCGACAAAGGGAATCTCATCGGGGTTGTCGATGTGTTCGAATCGATGGCCAGAAGAGACGCCTTCATCCGGCGAGCTCTGTTCGCAGATGGGCTGGCGGTCCTGCTCGTCATGCTCCTGTGCGGGGCGGCGGCCGTCGGGATGGGTCGGCAGCTTGTGGGGGCACGTGTCGATGCCCTGATACGAAGTGCACGGGACATTGGTCGCGGAAGGCTGACGACACGATTTGAGGTCAATGGCGGAGACGAGCTGGCGGTGCTCGCCTGTGAGATGAACCTCATGGCGGCCGAACTGCAGGCGAACGCGCTACGGCTGCAGGAGGAGGGAGAGGCACGCTTGAACGTGGAACGCCAGCTGCGGCATGCAGATCGCTTGACCACTGTCGGTCAGTTGAGCGCGGGCATGGCGCATGAGCTGGGAACGCCGCTCAATGTCATCTCGGGTCGCGCGGGCCTCATCGCGCAGCGCGTGGACGACGATAGTAGCGTCGCAGCAGACGCACAGACGATTCGAGAGCAAGCTCGCCGGATTACCGCAATCGTGCAGCGCATGCTTCAATTTTCGCGCCGCGAGACGCCCAAACTCGGGGTTCACGACCTTGTGGCGGTCGTGCGCGGGTGCGTGGACCTGCTCGGTATGGTCGCTACCAAGGCCGACGTCGAGATACAGTTTCGAGTGGAGGGGCCGAGCCTCGATGTAAGGATCGACCCCGAGCAGATGCGACAGGTCGTGACCAACTTGATGATGAACGCCATACAAGCGATGCCGACAGGTGGGACGCTGACCCTCCTGGTGAAGTTCCAAGCAGACGAGGTACAGATCCAGGTCGAGGACGCCGGCCAGGGGATCACCACTGAGGCGCTGCCGCGACTGTTCGATCCCTTCTTCACGACCAAGCCGGTCGGCAAGGGCACCGGACTGGGCCTGAGCGTTGTTCATGGCATCGTGAAGGACCACGGAGGAACGCTCGCTGTGCACAGCGTGGAAGGTCAAGGCGCGACGTTCACCGTCCACCTGCCTGCGAACCAGCCTTGAAAGCCAGAGTACTGGTTGTCGATGACGAGCAAGCCATGTGCGAGCTCGTCGAGGCTGGAATCGGTCCCCTCGGCTACGAAGTCGCCTGGGAGCTCACCGCGCAAGGCGCTCTCGAACACTTGGCTCGCGCTGACTTCGATGTTGTGCTGACGGACCTGAACCTGAGGGGCAAGAGCGGACTGGAGCTGTGCTCCGAGGTCCACAACCTTCGTCCTGATGTCCCGGTGATCGTCATCACCGCATTTGGCAGCTTGGCGACTGCAGTCGATGCGATTCGTTCAGGGGCCTATGATTTTGTTGCCAAGCCCATCGAGATGCCCGCCCTCGAGCTGGTGCTCGGTCGTGCCGTTCGCCACCGAAAACTCACGACAGAGGTGCGGGCGCTTCGACGAACGGCACGCAATGCGCCGGACAACCTCGGCTTGATCGGCGAGAGTGTCGCCATGCGCAACGTGCTCGAGTTGATTCCGCGAGCTGCCCGCTCGGACGTTCCCATCCTCATCACCGGAGAGACGGGCACAGGCAAAGAACTCGTCGCGCGGGCCCTTCACGGGACGTCGTCTGTTTCGACAGGGCCTTTCGTCGCCGTGAATTGCGCCGCCATCCCCGAGGCACTGCTGGAGTCCGAGCTGTTTGGGCATGTGAAGGGGGCGTTCACCGACGCGAAGACGCGTCGATCGGGCCTCTTTGTTGAGGCGACTCACGGCACCCTCTTCTTGGACGAAATCGGCGAGATCCCCATGGCGTTGCAGTCCAAGCTGCTGAGGGTGTTGCAGGAAAGGCGTCTGCGGCCGGTCGGTGCTGACAGCGAGATCGACGTGGATTGTCGCGTGGTGGCCGCCACGAATCGCGACTTGAAGGCCGAGGCACAATTCCGGAGTGACCTGTATTACCGAATTGCCGTGATCCGCATTCCGCTGCCACCTCTCAGGACACGCGCGGGTGACGTCTTGCTGCTGGCGCAGACCTTCCTCGACCGGGCGGCAGCGAGAATGGGTCGGGGGGTGGTTGGAATCACCACCCCGGTGGCTCGCGCGCTACTGGGCTATTCCTGGCCCGGCAACGTGCGCGAGCTCGAAAACTGCATGGAACGAGCAGTGGCGCTGACCGATCACGACCGCCTCCTGCTCGATGACCTGCCCGAAGAGATCGGAGACCGGCATCCACGCATCGTTCGCGTCGTGGACGACGATCCCCTGCCGTTGCTGCCGATGGCAGAAGTGGAACGCCAGCACATCTACCGGGTACTCGATGCGGTCAATGGCAACAAGTCCGCGGCCTCAGAAGTGCTGGGCCTAGACCGACGCACGCTCTACCGGAAACTGGAGCGGTACGAGAGTGATGGCGCGGACGCCTGAACCACTGGCATGCCCTTTGCAGTGTCTTCAGGCATGGCGGGCATGGGAGTTCTTCCTGCCCCGGGAGGAGGCGAGATGTCGGCGCACGAAATCGAACGGCTGGATGAACGGGGCATGAGCGCTCATGAGCGAAATGGCAGGAAGGCCGAAGAGCGCCGGCGAAGCTCCTCGCCGATAGCACCCACGGCGGGTCAATATACGGCGCGTGTGCTGCTGGTCGAGGACGATGACCAGATGCGGTTCCTGATGCGCGATGTGCTGGTTGCGGGCGGATACGAGGTGTACGAGGCGGCCGATGGCGCGCGGTTTGCCGAGTACATGGAGCAGACACAGGAAGGCCGGCGCCCAGTTCCCGACCTCATCATCTCGGACATACGCATGCCAGGCCAGTCTGGCTTGGCGGTGGTCGATGAAATCCGGCGTACAGACTGGGCCACACCGATAATCTTCGTCACGGCATTCGGGGATCGCACCACTCACGAAGAAGGCGCGCGTCTGGGTGCTGTGGCCGTTCTGAACAAGCCGTTCGAGCTCGATGAGCTGCTGGATCTCGCAACGAGCTGGGTCCCTCCGATCTTGTGAGCGCTGGCATCTGTGGGCAGGTTGCGCCCTGGGGGTGCCTAGCTTACGCAAAACCACGTGAACGGCTTGGACTGATGCTCGTCGGCGCTGCCGTTTTGCTTGGTGGCTTTGCGCCCAGCCTGCTGCCACTGCTGTCGACGGCCGCCGGTCACTGATGCGGATCGCCCCCCTCTCGGAGTGCAGTGCACGTTGAAACAGTCAGAGAACATCCTGGTGTTGGGCCTCGGCGGTGTCGGTCGCTACCTGGTGCGACGGCTCTCTTTCGAGGGGCACTCGGTGACGGTCATCGAGGAGGATCGCGACCTGATTCAGCGAGCCGAGTCCGAGATCGACGCCCGCATCGTGCGCGGGAACGCACTGGACTTCGACTGCTGGAAAGCCGCCCGGGCATCGGCGATGGACTACCTCATTGCCGTCACTGATGACGATGCGGTGAACATCCTGGCAGCACGCATCGCCGACACCTATGGAATCGAGCGGAAGATCGCGCGAGTGCGGTCGATGCCCATTTGGCTGGACGAAGCGCCACTACGGGCCCCCGACCTCGCCATCGACCTGGTCATCCGGCCCGCCGAGATTGCCGCGCAGGAGATCGCGCGATTGCTCATGATGCGCTCTGGGAACGTCGTGGTCGACGTGAGCGGAGGCGAGCTGCAGGTGATCGCGAGCCACATCGGTGCCAGCCACTCGCTTGTCGGCCGGCGGGTCCGTGAAGTTGCAGAGGATGCCAGTCTCCAACTTCGTGTGGTCTGCGTCGCAAGGGGAATCGAGACGCTGATTCCGACTGGCGACTTCGTGCTCCAGGCCAACGACCATGTCTATCTCCTCACCAGCCGAAGGGACGTCGCGAGAGTGATGCGTGTGGCGGGGATCGGCGGCTCGAGTGCGCACGGGCAGGTTCTGATCATCGGCGGCGGACACATCGGGGCGCGAGCAGCCGAGCTGCTCGAGGCCAAGTTTCCAGTCAGGTTGCTCGAGCAAGACGAGCGCCGGGCCGAGGAACTCTCGTACAGGCTCAGCCAGACTCAATGTTTGCACGGAGACGGCTCGGACGTCGAGACGCTGCTGGGCGCGGGACTATTGCGCGTAGACACGGTCATCACGGCCAGCAGTGACAACGAGACCAACATCATGAGTGCGGTGCTCGCGAAACATCTGATCGCCACACAGGCAGACCGAACGGAGCCAGGAAAGTCCATCGTATGCATCAATCGCGAAGACTACGCCACCCTAGCGACCGCGATGGGCGCCGACGTGGTCGTGAGCGCCAAGGTCCTCGCGGGCAACCAGATCCTTCGGTACATCCGTCGGGGGCATGTTCTGTCGGTGGCACATCTTCATGGTTGCGATGCAGAGGTGGTGGAACTTCTGGCTGATCCGGGCTCGCCGATCACGAAGTCGGCGCTCGCTCAACAACACGGGCTGAAGGGGCAGCTCATGGTTGGTGCGGTTTACCAAGACGGAAGCTGGGTTGTCGCGACTGGCGACACCCGAATCGAAGCGGGCCAACGCGCGGTGTGCATCTGCACGTCGCAACACCTGCGAGACGCCCAAGGGCTGTTCTTCACGTGAGCTGGGCCGCCGTCACGAAGCTGATCGGGACGTTGCTCATGCTCATCGCCGCGTCCATGACGCTGCCGATCACCTGGGCGTTCTGGACAGGGGAGGGCGACTTCGTGCCGTTGCTCTGCGGTGCGGTCCTTGCGGCTCTGGCGGGCGCGGTGATGTGGTGGATGAGCCGTCGCGCTGGGGAGCTGTCGAGTCGGGATGCCTTCGCCGCGGCCACGATTGGCTGGGTGCTGGTGTCCGCTTTCTCGGCAGTGCCGTTTGTTCTCCACGGGAGCATCGGGCCGATTGACGCGTTCTTCGAGATGATGTCGGGGTACACCACCACGGGGTCGACCATTCTGACCGACATCGAGACGCTGCCGCGCGGTCTGCTCTTGTGGCGCAGCGAGACCCACTTGATCGGGGGAATGGGATTCGTGACCCTCGCCGTCACGGTGCTGCCTCATGGCCTGGGTGGCGTTCGGCTCTTTCGCGCGGAGTCCAGCCCCGGTCAGGTGGTGACCCGCGAGCGGTTCCTGCCCCGCAACCGCGACGCCATCCGGACGCTGTGGGCGATCTACCTGACCCTCAACGCGGCACAGGTGTTGTTGCTTCTGGCCGGCGGCATGTCGTTATTCGACGGTTTGTGCCATGCATTTGGCACGGTCTCGACGTCGGGCTTCTCGCCCTACAACGCCAGCGTCGGGCACTACGACAACCTTTGGTTCGACGGTGTGATCACCGCGTTCATGTTCCTTGGCGGCACAACCTTCTTGCTGTTCTATGCGGGCTGGATGGGCGACTGGGCGACCATTCGCGAGAACACCGAGCTGAGGTGGTACCTGATGATCTGCGCCGGCCTATGCGTCGGTGTCGCGCTCATTCTCTGGGCGAGTGGCGTCTATGGCGGTGTCGACAGCGTGCGTCACGGCACGTTTCAGGTGATGTCGCTGTTGACGACAACCGGCTATTCCACGGCGGACTACGAGGTCTGGCCCGCGAGTGCGCAGGTCTTGCTGGTCATTGCATGTCTCATTGGGGCCTGCGCTGGATCGACGACAAGCGGGATTAAGATCGTTCACTTCGTTCTGATCACCAAGTTCCTGGTAGCCGAGATCCATCGCCAGTACGTCCAGCCTCTGGCTGTCGTGTCCGTGCGCCTGAACGGACGCCGGGTGGAACCCGCGATTATCCACCTGGCACTGGCCTACTTCACTGTGAACATCTTCATGGTGCTGGGTGGGGCTTTCGTGGTCACGCTGGCCGATCCTGTCGATTTGGAGACGGCATTGTCTGCGGTGGTCGCCACGCTGATGAACATCGGGCCCGGCTGGGGGGCCGTGGGGCCAACCGACAACTTCGCCCATCTGACCGCCTTCACGAAGCTCTTCCTCGCGCTCAACATGCTCGTCGGCCGGCTGGAGATGTTCTCGGTGCTGATTCTGTTCCATCCTGGATTTTGGCGGCAGTAGGGTGAGCGCGCTTGGTCGACGACCGGCAACACCCCTGGCCTGAACCGGCGCGTCTACGGTCTAGACTGCCTCATGCCAGACTCGACCGAAGAGGTGGTCGAGCAACCGCTGATGGGGTTGTACGACCCCGTCTGCCACGACCTCGTGCGCGCGAATATCCAGAGCTTTGTACAGACCGGCAAGGTCAAGCACCGCAGGCTGCAGCTGGTCACTCGGGATGGCGCCACCATCGACGTGAGCTTGGACTTCACCCCGATCTACGGCGATGACGGAACGCTGCGCTACAGCAACGCGGTCTGGCGCGACATCACCGATCTGAAGCAGGCGCAACGAGCATTGGAGCACGAGAAGCGCCGCTCGGAAGAGCTGCTCCTCAATGTGCTGCCCGAGCCGATTGCCATGCGCCTTCGGGACGAAGAGGGCCCCATCGCCGACGCTTTTGAAGAGATTAGCGTGTTGTTCGCCGACGTGGTCGGGTTCACCCCGCTGTCAGCGCGGCTCGACGCCCGCGAGACGGTGGCTGTTCTCAACGAGGTCTTCACGGCCTTCGACGCGATCTGCCAGCGTCATGACGTCGAGAAAGTGCGCACGATTGGCGATGGATACATGGTCATTGCCGGCGCTCCCGTGCCGCGAGATGACCACGCGATTGCCCTGGCTCATGGTGGCTGGTGGGGCCCAAGCCGCTCAGCTCGCTTCGATCCGCGCCGCCAGACCAGCAATAAATCCGCTGAGCACCTCGTCGCTGCACGTGCGGTAGTGCTTATTGCCCGGCTTGCGGAACAGCGCACCGAGCTCTTGCTTGCTCAGCACTTGGCCGCCCGCCGCGAGCAGCTCGAGCAGCTCGAGTTCCTTGAGATTCCAGGCAATGCGCAGCTTCTTGATCACCTCGTTGTGGCTCAGGTGCTTTGGCTGCACCGCGGGCTTGCTCGGGTCGCGGGGACCGCGGCGGGCGATGATCAACCCATCCAGAAACTGCCCCAACCGCGCCTCGGAGCCACGACTCGGCTTTCCGTTTTCGGACGTGATGCGCAGGTCGATGGCCTGTTTGATGGTGACAGACTGCCCGGCGAGCGCAAAGACCTCGACCACTTCGTCGTCGCTGATCTGCAGTGCCTCGCACAGGGCGCGCATGATGTCGTTGTTGTTCACGGGGACCTCGGCGTCCCGGATAGCACGAAATTGCCGCCGATGAGCATCGCAGGCCGCAACGGACAAGCGCCGTTACACCGATGTGGTGCGACCCCACACACTAGTGCTTGGCTACGGCTGGCGGGACGGAGTGCCGTTCCTCAAGCTTCGCCGCAACGAAGGCCGCGGCAAGGTGCTGCTCCGCAAGCTTGAGGGCGCGCTGCGCTTGGGCATTGGACCGCAGCGCTGTGTGGGCTGGCTTCAGGGCAGATCGGCGATGCCCTGCCCAGACGAGGCCATCCCCGAATCCGGAAAGCGCTGTGCTGCGTGCGACCAGCGCGATGGATTTCGCCCCTGCATGATCTGCGATGGCTTCCGATGTCCGCCGCTGCAGCCCACGATTCAGCGCTCCTGTGAGCAAGATCACGCGCTGTACCTCGCGTGCTTTGGCGACCGCACCATCAAGGTGGGAACGGCATCAGCCCCTCGTCGCGACGCCAGGCTGATCGAGCAAGGCCCCCTGGCGGCTGCGCGAATCGCGCTCGGGCCCGGACCCCGCATCAAGCAGATGGAGCACATTCTGTCGACGACGACGTCGCTGGTCGAGGGCATGCGGCGCTCCCGCAAGCTGACCCTGCTGAAGTCGCCGATGAGCGTTCAGGACGCCAAAGAGCTCATCGGTGTCGCCCACAACGAGGCGACCACAGGGCTTCGGGACCAGTACCGGTCCCTGCTGCACCCACTCGACTTCGTCACTCCTCCCCCACTAGCGGTGCGGACCCGCAAAGAACTCGGCATCGAGACCGAGCTCGGCGTGCACGAGGGGCGACTTGTCGCAGGTCAGATTGTGGGAGCGGTGGGCCACGTGCTGGTGCTCCAAGACGGGGGCCGGTTCTTCGTGGACCTGGGCGAGCTGAAGGGTCGGCTCATCGACCCAGACCCGCCGGCGGACGTGCGAAGGGCACCGGTTCAGCTGGGACTGCTGTAGCGCCTCACGAAGGCCAAGCCAGGCGCTCGACGGCCAGCTCCCAGGCGTGATCCCCCGACTCCAAATAGACCATGTCTTCGATGCGGGACAGCTCCCAGGCATTGCGCCTGTCGAGGGATTCCGCAATCGCGCCAACGGTGCTGCGGTCGAGAGAAAACAGCGCGATGCGATCGGTGCCATGCACGCGCTCTTTGGCCAGCGCGCTCAGCCAAGCGCCGGGTTGCTTGTGGCAGTACACCGCCACCTGCTCTGCTGCCTTGCTCGCCTTGTGCAACCGACTGGCATTGGGCTGCCCGACGTCGATCCAAGTCAGCAGCTGCCCGGTCAGGTCGCGCACCCAGACCGCTGGCTCATCTGCGGCGGCGAGTCCCTGGGTAAAGGCGATTCCATCGGTGTACTCCAGCGCATAGGCAAGCACCCGGGCCACCAGGTATGGAGCGCTCTCGGAGGCGTGCTGGGCCACCTTCAGCTCCAGCGTCTCGTACACCCCACGGTCCACGTCCGACACGTTGATCTGCATGCGCAGGACCTTCGAACCGATGGCCATGCCACCTCCCCGTGCGGACCCTATCAGCAGGCGTCGTCGGCTTCGCCTGCGCGCTGGGTCCGTTCATCTACCTGGGCGCCAAGCACATGGTCACCGGCTACGACCACCTGCTGTTCCTGATCGGCGTCATCTTCTTCCTCTACAAGGCGCGCGACATCGCCGTCTATGTGTCGCTGTTCTCGCTCGGGCGCAGCATCACACTGCTGTTCGGGGTGCTGAGCGGCGTGCACCTCAACCCCTTCTTAATCGACGCCATCATTGGGCTGTCCGTGGTCTACAAGGGGCTGGACAACCTCGGCTTCTTCAAAGAGCACGTCGACGTCGAGCCAGACACCAAAGCGGCGGTGTTGGTCTTTGGGCTGTTCCACGGGTTCGGGCTGGCGACCAAGCTGCAAGACTTCCATTTGTCTCAAGACGGCCTGGTCAGCAACATCGTCGCCTTCAACGTCGGCGTCGAGGCGGGCCAGATCTTGGCGCTCGGCGTTCTGCTCATCGGGATGGGGGCCTGGCGCCGCACCCCCTCGTTCACCGACCAGGCCGACAACGCGAACCGGCTGCTCGTCGTCGCCGGACTCGGGCTGGCGGCGTACCAGCTGAGGGCCGATACGAGTCTGTCGCCAAGCAATAAGCGGCGCGGTAGACGCGCAGAGCAGCCCGAGCCTCTGCTACTTTGGCATCAGGGAGTGTGCATGCGGCAGCAACTGTCCATAGCCACCGCTCTGGCGCTAATGACCGCATGTGCTGGAGGCGGGGGCGATATCGGCGTTGTCGATCAGCGATTCCCGCCGAGCTGCGAGGTCGTGTGGCCTGCAGAAGACGGCCAGATCCTGTTCGGCGCCGGCTTTGAGCTCGCGGTCAGCATCAGCGACCGCGACACCCCTCCCGATGAGCTGTCGTTCCGTGCGGTCAGCGACCTCGACGGCATCCTGCCAGGAACCGTGCAGATCGACGAGATTGGGGCCACCCTGGGAGTGTCTGGCACCCTGCTGCGCGACGGCTACCACACCATCACGGTCACAGTCGGGGACGAGACCGAGGTCACCGAGTGCGCCACCAGCTTCTTCATCGTTCCCAACACCGACCCGCTCGTGAACTTCTCGGGGCCCGATGCGGACGGCGTCTACCTTTCCAGCGAGAACATCCTCGTCGACATCTCGGCCTTCGACGAGGACGAGACGGACCAAGCGGTGCTCGAGCTCGACTGGAATGGCATTGCGGCGGACCAGCCGACGGCTCCACTGAACCCCGACGGCGACGGCATCTCGCAGTGGTTCCTGCCGCGGCTGCCCGCTGGCAACTACACCATCGGCGTGCGGGTGACCGATCCGGTCGACGGCAGCCGGACCGCCAGCGTCGCCTTCTCGGTCATTCCCACGGATGGAGACGGGGACGGCTGGATTGCGGCCGGGGACGGCGGTGCGGACTGCAACGACGCAGACTTCGCCATCAACCCGGCACAGCTTGAGCTGTGCAACGGCATCGACGACGACTGCGATGGCGAGATCGACGAGGACGATGCATTCGAGGCGCCAACTTGGTGGGTCGACGCGGACGGTGATGGCTACGGCGACCAGACCAGCGGAATCGTGCAGTGCCTCAAGCCAGCCGGCTACATCGCAGTCGGAGGCGACTGCGACGACGTTGAAGTGGACATCAACCCAGGTGCTGATGAGACCTGCGACGGCGTGGACCAGGACTGCACTGGTGTTGTCGACGACGCGCCCGTGGACGGCTTCACCTACTACTCGGACATCGACGGCGACACCTTTGGCGACGTGACGGCGCCGACGACAGCGTGCTTGCCCGGCCCTGGCGTCTCGACCGACGCCACGGACTGCGACGACAGCGACCCCTTCATTCACCCGGTCGCGGAGGAGGCCTGCGGCAACAGCCTGGACGACGACTGCGACGGCGCCATCGACGAGGAGTGCTTCTTTGAGCACTGCGGCGTCATCGACACCGCCGAGGTCTGGAGCCCGACCTCGACCCATCGCGTGACCTGCGCGGTCGAGGTCCAGAGCACCCTGACCATTCTGGACGGGGTCGAGGTCGAGTTCGACGGCCCAACCGCCGAGATTCGCGTCGGCATGCTTGCCCCAGGGCGCCTGATTGTCATGGGCAGCACCCCCGCGAGCGTCAGCTTGCGCCCCCAAGGCGCCCTGGCCTCAGGCGGACTGGTCTTCGGCCCCTTCGACACGGGCAGCACCCTCACCGGATTCACCTACGGGCGACCCCACCCATCTCGTTCGGCCATCGTCTCCGAAGCACCCGCACTCGTGTTGGCGGACTGCACGATGACCGACGGAGAGCTCGATGCGGTCGCCGTGCTGCCGGGAGCAGAGCTCTTCGTCGACGACTGCACCATCCAGCGCTTTGGTGGCGACGGCATCGTCATCGATGGGCTGCTCGGCGACCTCACCGACACCACCATCACCAACAACATCGGCGCTCCGCTCGAGCTGCCGCCCGAAGAAGTCAGCCACATCGGCACGGGCAACAGCTTCGCGGGCAACTGGGTTGAGCGGGTACGTGTCACCGCTGGAGAGGTGCGTGAGGATGCCACCTGGGCGGCACTAGACGTCCCCTATGGCATCGAAGACCACCTATATGTGCAGGGCATTTCGATTCCCGAGCTGACCATCGAACCCGGTGCAGAGCTCGTGTTCCCCGCCGATCGCGGTCTATTGGTTGGGTGGACCAAGCCCGGACGGCTGATCGTCGACGCCGCCTCCGACCCGGTCATGCTCGGCTCCCGGTCGTTCATGCCTTCAGCGGGCGCGTGGGAGGGGGTTCGCCTGGGACCCTTCGACCAAGGCTCAGAGATGAACGGAGCCGTCATCGAATACGCCACCATCGGCGTGCGGGTGTATGGCAGCGACGAGCGCCCGGTGCCGCCGGCCACGCTGTCCAACCTGAGCGTTGAGCAGTCCGAGGAGGAAGGCCTCTGGGTTGAAGAGTTTGGCTCGGCAAGCATCGAGGACTCGACCATCACGCGGGGTCGCGAAGACGGTGTACGCGCCACTGGACAGCTGTTGTCGTACCAGGGCAACACCATCAGCGACAACCTCGCCAAGGCGCTGATCCTGCCGGCCGGCGACCTCGACCTCATCACCGGCACCAACACCTACACGGGCAACGCAGACAACCGCATTCACCTGTCGGGCACCCCCTCCTTCACAGTCGATGCCACCTTCCCCGCGGCGCCGGTCCCCATCGTGGTCTACGGCGAGATGGAGGTCGACGCTCTGTCGACCCCTGTGCTGACCCTGGCCGACGGCCTCGAGATCCAGTTCTCTGGGTCCGGAGGCATCGTGGTCGCCAACGGCAAGCTGGATGTTGAGCCGGGGCCAAACGGGGTGCTGCTCACGTCGAGGGAGCCGCTGCCACAGCCAGGAGACTGGCAGGGAGTGCTCTTTGATGAGGTGGGAACCCTGGGTCCTGCCGGGCTCGATGGCCTGACCATCGACTACGCAGGCGCCTGGAATGGGGGCGCCCTGTCGTTCTCGCGCGGTGATGTGCCCGATGTCAGCGGGGTCACCATCCGCGAGAGCAGCGCCCACGGCATCATCGTGCGGGACGGCGGACGGGTGGCATCGATCACCGACTGCACCATCGTGGACAACGTACTGAGCGGCATTCGCACCACTCGCTATGGCGCCGTCGACGTCATCTCCGCGAACACACTGAGCGGCAACCAATGGCCCCTGAACTTCGATGCGCCCGAGGTGGCCGACGCCGTCCTGACCGACAACGTCATCAGCGGCAACACGACCGACGCCATACGTTTGGCGGTGTTTGCGCAGAGCAATGAGGTGAGGTCCGATGTGCTCATGCGCAATGTCGGCATTCCATGGGTGGTCTCCGGGCTGATCGATCTGGGCCACAACACAGGCCCCAGCTGGGTCATCGAGGCGGGCACCGAGGTGCGCTTCGACTCGACCGGCGGCATGCTGGTTGGCAACTACGCTCCCGGCGTGCTCATGGTGGACGGGACGGCCACAGACCCGGTGCTCTTCACGTCCTCGGCTTCGAGCCCCGCCCCCGGGGACTGGAGCAGCATTCAGCTCGCTGGCGACGCGACAGGCCAGATGCAGCATGTGATCATCGAGCACGGCGGGCGCTCTTCAGACGGCATGTCGGGCCTCATCAAGATCGAGGCGAACAGTCCCTACTCCCTCGACAACGTCGAGCTGCGCCACTCCGGCTCGTACGGAATCTGGGGCATCAGCCTGTACTTGGCCCAGCGGCCAGACATCTCGACCGTCACCTTTGCAGACAATGCGCTGGGAGACGTGAACTGGTGAATGGCCCCCCATCGCTGGATGGCTGCGGGTAGGCTAAGGGTCCGCAAGAGAGGGGGAAGCATGCTTCGCTGGATGTTTTTGCTGGTTGCTGGGTGCGCCAACGGCACCATCAACATCGAGCCCGTGGACTCGGCAGAGCCGACAGATACCGGCGACGTGGTCGAGCCCGACGTCGAACCCGACGGCTTCGAGGTGCGCTTCGATGGTCCCGTCGGCGCTTCGTCTCGCGTGGGTCGCTACCTCGCACACTTCGACGATGACGGCTTTGTGCTTGTGGGCGAGGCCAGCAGCGCTTCCGTGACCAGCTGGCCGCACTACCTGCAAGACACCCCACCGAGCGCCGACGACTTGGTGGACTACGGGGACGGCGCCGGACGGGCGTTCTGGTTCGTGATCGCCTACCAGGACGCCGACGGCTCGGAGTCACTGTCCCCCGACGAGCCGATCGACGCGGTGGCCCCGCGCTTGCTGGCCTATGTCGACCGTTTTCAGGGCGAATCCGATGTCTGGTACGCGATGTCCTTCGGCGATGACGAGCCCGAGTACCACCTCGCCGACGACGGCTTCGAGCTGTTCGGCCTGCAGAATCCCGACGCCATCACCCTGTCCGGGGAAACGAGCTGGCAGGGTCCGCCTCAAGGTCAACCAGATCGTGCAGCCACCCTGACGAGCACCGAGTTTGAGGCCACGCCGCTGCCCGGCCGACCGCTCGATGTGGTGCTCGAGAGTCCATTCAGCCTCGAGTTCGTGGGAGCGCCGGACGTCGGACGACAGGTCACCGAAGACGGCTTCACCTACGGAATCGAGATTCCAGTGGGATACCGCGACGTGGATGGTTCGGGAGACTACGGCGCCGGTGACGAGCTCAACTCGCTGATGTGCCGTGGCAGCGACCCGGTGTATTTGTTGTGGGTGCCGCCGCGGGAATCGCTGGAAGACACCCTGATTGCTGGGCTGTACCAAGTCGCGACCGGCTGGACAGCCTATGCCACGACCGCCGCTGGCGAAGAGGCGCTGGCGGACACCACTGGACTGCTGCTGTCCAACCACAGCTGCGCGTTCTAGGCGTCTGGCTCAGATGGCTGCGTGTGCCGCTCGCTCGGGTCGACTCGCGTCGGTCGCAAGCATGCACAATAAGTTCGTGAAGCCGGCGCCGTAGTCGCTCAGGCCATTCTGGCCGCTCAGGCGCATGCGCTTGTCGTACAGCCTGCTCATGAAGGTCTGTTTGTCGGGCACATCGGCGATGAGCGCGCGAAGCAGCTTTGAGAGCTCTGGGCGCAGCTGTGCACGGCCGATCAGATCGGACGCACACTGGTTGCTCTCGGTCTGACGAATCACCTTGAGCTGGCGATGCAGGCGCTCGAGACGGGCAGCCTGGACCAATATGGGGTCCGCGCTGGTTCGCAGCGCCAGATAGGACAGCACCTGGGCGTGAAGCTCCTTCATGTAGCCCTTTCGATGACAGAACTCGTGGGCAATGACGTGCGGCTCGAGCAGGCCCACATCCTTGAAGATCGCTACATCGCCACTGATGGCGTCGCAGGCACCGATGGCTCCCGGCATCAAGAAGCTGGCGATGGTGTGGCTGCGAATGGCCGTGCTGGTCACCAGCTGCTGGCCCGTGATGGCGGCGATGTAGTCGGTCAGGTGCTGGTCGACCCGGCGCGCCACCTCTTCGCGGGGAGGACGATCGGCCACAAACCCCTCGTTGAGCGCTCTTCCGAGCAGCTGCACCTCCCAATGGCGCTGATCGGCAGGCATCTCGCGCAGAGTGAACACGTCCGCTCCGAAGGCGTCCTGAAAGTCGATGGGTCGCACTTCACGGCGTGCCCACCAGTCACGAGCGGCACTGCCGGTGTAGTAGCCAAAGCTGGCAGCAGCCACGACTTGGCCCGGTGCAGTCGCGCCCAGCAAGACGCGAGCAGCCATGGGCGCCCCCACCATCACGTCGGTGAGCGCTACCGGGGTGTAGGTCGCCTTTCCAGGGATGACGATTCGTTCCATGCTGGCCTCCCGCGCACTGCCATCGTACCCGGACATGCGAGGCCTTGCTGCCCCTACCGCCGACGGCGCATTAGCACCATGAGCGCGGCAATCCACAGGCCTCCTCCAGCGGCCCCTCCAAGCTCGCTGCAGCCGCACTGTTCAGATCCTTCCCCTTCATCCGTGTCGTCCCACTCATCGGTGTCGCGCAGGTCGGGCAGCCCCGTGTCCTCGGCCAGGTCGGGCTCGTCGCCGTCGATGGTCAGGCTGCATTCTGCGGTCGCAAAGGTGCCGAGTCCCGAGGTCACTCGAATGTCGAAGTCGAACTGCCCGGCCTGAGTGGGGGTACCCGCCACCACACCATCGACCATGTCGAGTCCCGCGGGCAGGACGCCACTGGCAATCTCCCACGTGTGGACCCCTGCCCCAGCCGTCCAGGCTAAGTCATAGCCGTACAGCTCTCCCACATCGCCGGTCGGGGCCTCGCACAGCCCATCAAAGGTCGGAGCCCCCATCAGATCGCTGGTCACAATCAGACCTGACTCGCCCACAGCGACGACCCGCCCTCCCTCAGAGTGGCTGCCGAACAGCATCCACCGGGTCAGGCTGCCGCGCTCGACGAAGTTGGTGCCATCTGTGGTGCTCATGACCATGCCATGCGGCCCGAACACCAAGTCTGCAGCAACGGTCGGCCCCGCTGATCGCGGTTCGCGGGGAAAGACATCAGCGACTTCGACCCAGCCGTTTCCATCCACGGTGCTGTGGGCCCACTGGCCGCCGCCATTCGCGCCGCTGGCGATGAAGCGCCCTCCAGCAAACAGCAGGTAGAACCAAGGCTGTTCACCGAAGTTGGCCTCTTGGCTCCACTGCACGCCATCTGGCGATGACAGCACTTGGTTCTTGGTGCCGCGGCCGAGTGCCAGCCAGCGTCCATCCCCGAAAGCGACCGCACCCAGGTCGGGTACGGCAGCGAACGCCTTGATCTGCCAGTTGATGCCGTCGGTGCTGGACATCACTTGGTCGCCGCCGACTGCAATGAGCCGCCCGTCTCCCGCAGCGACCGCGGCCACGGGTCCGATGTCGACTGGCGTCCAGACCAAGCCATCCGTCGAGCTCTGAAGCGTTTCATTTGCGCCAACAGCCACGTACACACCGTTGGCGTAGGCCACATCGACCCAGTCAGTGGATGGATCGATGACGCCGTCAGTCCAGGTCACCCCGTCGAGTGAGTGCGAGCGAAGACCTTGATCGCCGACCGCGACCCAGCCACCCGCACCATAGGTGACGTCGCGCAGATCGTCATTGAGCACCCCTTCACGGGCGAAGTCCCAGTCGTCGAGAGGGTCGGGAGCGGCGCCGACGGTGATGGCCCTGGCCCCCATGTCGGAGTCCGCAGCATTGTCCTCCTGACTGGTGCCAGTTCCGAAGCGCAGCACGTGCCGTCCAGTCTCGGTGGCGGGCGGCGTGATGGTGTAGGTCACCTGGCCCGTGTCCGACTTCTCGTATGGAGCGAGCGGGAAGGTCCAGCAGTGCCACTCATGCTGCGGCTCAGGGTAATTCGCCTGCATGATGCCTTCGAAGGCCGGCTGCGAGACCCCGTCTCCGGCCACTGGTGTTCCGGCCACGGTGCCCGAGTAGGTGGGCGCGTCGACGGTCCAATCCACCGGGGTGGCTACGCAGCTAATCGGGGTTCGCCACTCCGAGTCCAGCGCTTTGGAGGAGACTTTGAGCGTTGCGGTGAACGAATCCCCTGCCTGAACCCAAGCCGGCATGTGGATGGCATCGATGTAGCAGCCGGTCATCAGACCGAGGCCTGTGGCCGTGGCGGCAACCCAGACGGCAGCACGAAAAGAAGAGGTGAGCACGGCAATATCCTTGGCACAATATATATCGGAATCGAGATTCCGATTCCGGATATTGCGGTCTGGAGCCCCCGTCAACTCAACCGACACAACGCCGCATCTCGGATTCCCACCTTTTCAGCAAGTGGGTTGCGACCGACCGCATATAGACTGCGGCATGCGGGTAGGTTGGGTCGCCATATTCCTCATGCTCTCGGGCTGTTTCTGGGTCTCTGATGCCGAGTACGCCAGTCGATTCGACTCGGATGGAGACGGAATCCCCCGCCCCGAGGACTGCGACGACAGCGACCCGAACGTCAGTGTCGAGCAGACCTTCTACGGCGATGCCGACGGCGACGGCTTTGGCGGCCTGCTGACCCAGACCGGATGCACCCCAGCGACGGGGTACAGCCCAAACGCCGGCGACTGCAACGATGAAGATCCCCGCATCAATCCGGGTGCCGAAGAGATCTGCAACGACGCCGACGACGACTGCGACGCGTCGGTCGACGAAGGGGTCGAGCCAGGGACCTGGTACCGAGACGTCGATGGGGATGGATTCGGCAACGAAGACCGCACCAAGACAGCGTGCGACCAGCCTTTTGGCTACACGGACGTGGGCACAGACTGCGACGACAAGTCAGCCGCCGTGAATCCGGACGCCATCGAGACCTGCTCCGGCGAGGACGACGACTGCGATGGCCTCGTCGACTCGGACGACCCGGACATGGCGGGCGATGCCACCTGGTACTGGGACGGCGACGGCGACGGCGCAGGCAACAACGACATCACTGTGGTCGGCTGCGATCAGCCCGCTGGATACGTCCGCGACGGCAACGACTGCGATGACGCCGACGAACAGGCCCACCCGGGCGCGGTCGACCTGTGCGAAGACGGCCTCGACCAAGACTGCGATGGCATCATCGACAACACCGTGCTGCCTACGACCTACTACGCCGACGCGGACGGCGATGGCTTTGGCGACTTCAACGCCGACCTGATCAGCACCGACTGCCAGCCGCCCCCTGGCTATGCGCCCAACGACAAGGATTGCGACGACTTCGATCCCAGCGTGAACCCGAATGCCGACGAGCTGTGCAATGGCTTTGACGACGACTGTGACGGCGCACTCGACGACGACGACCCGTCCCTCATAGGCCTCGCCGACTGGTACAGCGACGGCGACTCAGACGGCTTCGGCGACGCGGACACCACAGTGCAGTCCTGCGCCCAACCACCCGGCATGGTGTCGGACGACTCCGACTGCGACGACGCGGCTGCTTCGGTCAATCCTGGCGCCGACGAGGTTTGCAACGGCATCGATGACGACTGCAATGGCCTGTCCGACGGCGACGACTCTGGGGTGAGTGACGAAGGGACTTGGTACCTCGACAGCGACGGCGATGCATACGGTGACTCGACCGTGTCGGTGGTGCAGTGCGACGCCCCCGCCGGATACGTCGAGGACGGCACCGACTGCGACGACGGCGACTTGGCCACACACCCGGGCGCCCTCGACCTGTGCGCCGATGGCATCGACCAGGACTGCGACGGCACGGCGGACAATGTCACCTCGCCAAACACCTGGTACGCCGACGTCGACGGCGATGGGTACGGCGACAGCAGCACGACCACATCGACCCTCGATTGCGCACCACCGGCCGGCTACGTCTTCGATGACTCCGACTGCGACGATGCCGACTCGGGCGTGCATCCGGCCGCGCTCGAGACATGCGATGGCATCGACAACGACTGCGACGGCGGGGCCGACGACGCAGATCCGCAGGGTGCAGACGGTCCCGACTGGTACGCCGACACCGACGACGATGACTACGGCGACCTCTCCACAGCAGTGTCCGCGTGCAGCATGCCCGCCGATCACGTAGCGGACAGCACCGACTGCGATGACACAGATGACACCATTCACCCGGGTGCTCTTGAGAACTGCGACGGGGTCGACACCGACTGCGACGGCGCCATCGATCAGGGCTGGACCCCCGATGGAACGCTCTTCTACCAGGATTCTGACGGCGACCTTTACGGCGACGTGCTCATCAAGCGCAAGCGATGCGTGGCCCCCGCTGGTTTTGTCGCGGACTCCACCGACTGCGATGACACAAACGGTTCGATCAACCCAGGCGAGACCGAAATCTGCAACGGGTGGGACGACGACTGCGACCCAAGCACGGTCGAACCTGCGATCTGCCCCAAGATCGCCTTCGTGTCCAGCAAGGCCTTCCAAGGGGACCTGGGTGGACTCGACGGTGCCGACCAGCTGTGCCAGGACATGGCCTCTGACGCCGGGCTCTCGGGCACATTCCGAGCCTGGCTCTCGGACTCAACGGGCTCTCCCTCGACGCGCTTCACGCCATCGGCAGAGCCCTATGCCCTCTACGACGGCACGCAGATCGCCGCTAACTGGGCCGATCTGACGGACGGCGCACTCGACGTCCCCATCGACATCACCGAGACCGGCGGAACGCCACCCACAGGCAACTGGTGCGGAGCCGGAAACGCCCCGGTGTGGTCGCACACCACCACCAGCGGCGCGTACGCGGGCGGAGGCGAGTCCTGCAATGGATGGCGCACGGTCACTGGCGAAGGCCGCTGGGGCAACGCCTTCGCGGCGACCAGCCAGTGGACCGCTTGGTGCGACGGCTCGAGCGGCAACACCTGCGGCCTGAGTGCGCCCTTGTACTGCTTCCAGCAATAGCAACGCCGCCTGTGGTGTGCCTACTGCAGCGGGGCTGGGCTGGCCCACATGCTGAACTTGCGCATGAGCACTGGAAAGCGATTCATCACTTCGTACACAGCCGGGTAGAACAGCCGAGCCTGCTGGTGGTCGACGGCCGCCACGATCTTGGCGGCCAGCACATCGGCGTCCCCGGTGGGCAGGTGTTTGGCCATGAAGCTCGGGGCCTCGGCGGTGGCACCCGCCTCTAGCGGAGAGTGAACCGGCCCTGGATAGACCGTCAGCACGTGGACGTCGCTCTCGGCCGCCTCGAGACGGGCGATCTCGGATGCCATCGCGATCCCCGATTTCGCACCGCAGTAGTAGGCACCGCCGCGAATGGGGCCGATGGCACCAATGCTGGCGATGTTGACGACGAGTCCCCTGCCCGCTTGCTGCATG
>CAYYHT010000019.1:12207-25083 GCA_964471355.1 uncultured Enterobacteriaceae bacterium | reverse complement strand
ACCGACACCGACACCGACACCGACACCGACACCGACACCGACACCGACACCGACCCAGTCGGCTCCATTACAGTTCAAGTCGTTGATGAGGACGGCGATTTCGTTGACGGTGCGGCGTTGCTGCTTGGCACACAGAGCGGGACGACGAGTGCGGGCATGTACACGTTCACCGAGGTGCCCGCCGACGAGCTTCTTCCGCTGACCGCTCGGGTCGCGGGCAGTGTGGAAGTGGCCACCATCGCAGGCACCGAAGAGAGTATGACGACCGATGTCGTCTTGCGCCTTCCTGTGGTCCAGACCGAATCTGTCACTCTCGACGGATCTGAACAGACGGTCAGCTTTGGTGACCTCGACCTCACCATCGGCTCGACCGTGACGTTTGAGGACGCGTCGGGTGCGCCCTACACAGGTCCTATCGAATTCCGCTTCTCCGACGATTCCAATGCGCTCTCGATGCCGCCTGCGGTCAATGTCGACGCATCGGGGGCGGCATTGCAGTCTGCCCCCGTCGTGCGCCAGTTTGAGATCACCCCGATCGGTTCAGGCGAAGTCCGCTTGCAGCCCTCCTCTCCTGTGACTGTCTCCATTCCGGCGCTCGTCGACGCAAGTCAGCCCATCGAGATGCAGTACTGGAACCCGACGACAGGCGAATGGATGGTTGAAGGCACGGCCACCTACGTCGACGGAAATGTTGAGGCGCCCCTCTCCCACTTCACGCAGTGGCGCCTCGTCAACGGTACACCGTACTGGTTCGGAGGAATGCGGATTGTTCCTACCCCTGGAACGGGGACAGCTGCGCCCGTGGACATCACATGGGACTGTGCAGAGCCTAATTCAGGCCGCATCACCGGTAGCTCTACTGGATATGCATGTGTCATGGCGGCGCAGGGCAGCACCTGCGTGGTCACTGCCACGACCGCTACAAACACCGTCAGCACTCAAGTGGACATCAACAATGGGTGTGTTTGCAACTGGTCCAATCAGCAGTGCGTCGTGGTCGATGTGGACTACAACGCTGTGGGCACCTGTGGCGACGGAATCGTGGCCGGCACAGAGACCTGCGACGACGGCAATGTCATGAACGGGGATGGCTGCGACGCGGACTGCTTCGTTGAGGGCTGTGTCATCGAGTTCACAGGTTCCATTGCAGGAACTCCGCGCAGCTTTACTGGCTCGGCTAGTTGCGATCTCTTCGTGGACTCCGGAACGACCGACGTTGTCGCGGTGATTGTTCAAGATGGGTCCTGGCCGGGTGCGGGATGGTACGAACCAAACGATCCGGATTCGTGGAGCGGCTATGGCTCGACCGTACTCGGCTGGTTCCCGCTCAATGCACCCACAGGCCTTGCGGTGGGAACGCTGCCTCCCGGGGATTCCGTCATGTTGGGCATTCCGGGGGTAGGTCTGCTGGACTTCGACAAGACCTCTGCGACCTACGAGATCACGTCACTGGATTCGGCCAACAATCGTTTTGAGATGAACATCGGTGTGGTGCTGAACAATGCAGATGAATATCCGCCCACGGGATCGACAGCAGAGCCGAGCATCATCGAGTACGACCACACCGGACTGACGGACGCAGGAACCATCAAGGTGTACGGCCAATACGCGACGCCGAGTCTGTAGCGCCAAGCCTGATCAGTGAGCCAGCGCTAGAGCGCCGAACAGGTAAACGGTGCGAGGCCCCTGAGGCAGGCTTGAGTCCAGGGCGGCGAGCAGCGCGTTCGCGAGGCGGGAGCGTGCTTCAGCACGTGACCGACGAGAGACGTCGTCGTGGACCAAGACCGCCCAGGGAGGCGAAGCTGCGCTTTACCTGATCGGTGCTCTAGGAGCAGCTTCACCTCGGTGAACGTCCGCTGTAGGCTGTCTTGCAACTTTAGCGACCACGGCAACCAGACCCTCGACGGCACGACGCCTCAGTAGGTCAGGACCAGCTCGGCTGTGGGGTCGACGTATTCGTAGGTATGCACCGTGTCCAATCCTACGGTTTTGACGATGCCTCCCAGCGCCGAGACAGCACCGGTGACGTACCGGATGATCACGACACCATTGGCGCCGTGGCCAGACTCGTACATCTCGACCACACCGTTCTTGGTGCACCCGACGAGATAGCCAGGCGGCACGCCGAGGTCGTAGCCTTCGCACGCGTTTCCGCCACCACCGCCTGATCCCGTGTTCTGTACGGCGTCTCCGCCACGACCGGTCGGCACCGCGGCCCCCGCCTCGTAGTTGTTCACGAGGGTTCCGTTGCCACCCTGACCACCTGTAGAGGTGGGACTATTCGGACCTGAACCGCCAATAAACCAGCCGGAGCCGCCCTCGGCGTAGATCGTCGCCGTTCCAGAGATGTCGTAAGACAGGCCGGCACCGCCCACGCAGCTGTTGGTGTGGCCATTCGTCGAACAGATGCTCGAGCTCGATGTGGGGGCCCCACCAGCACCTCCGCCGCCGCCGCCGCGGGCCCAAACATAGCCACCATCGTCCGTTCCGGCCGCGCCGGCATTGCCCTGACCCGATGTACCGCCGCCGGGTCCGGTCGAGTACACCGACCCACCGCCGCCGGAGCCGCCGCTGCGTGCAATGGAATAGTAGTTGCGGCCTCCCCCCCCGCCAATGGCAGTCAGGCCATCGAAGACGGAGTCTCGTCCGTTCTCACCACTGAGATCGGAGTAGTAGGCGTAGCTGCTGGTTCCCCATTCGATGTGTGTGCCACCCCGACCGACGACCACGGGGTAGTCCCCCGACGAGATGCTGTGGTTGGCCCGATGAAGCAGCCCGCCCGCGCCGCCGCCACCCGCATAGCTTCCGCCGCCGGCGCCTCCACCGGCCACCACCAGCAGCTCAGCGGAGGCAGTGCCGCTGATGACCTGGAAGCTTGGCGTGTAGTCCCACGCCTGTCCGCTGTCGACAGCAGCCTGTACGTCAATCAGCTGATCCGCCGTGAGAGGAACGCCATCCAGAGTGCCTGTGTATACGGTGGAGCCTGGGAAGCCGGTCAGCTCGAAGATGTAGTCGGTGGCCGTCTCGATGTAGTCGAAGCAGCCCTCGTCGACGGTGCCTCCGCAGTTGTTGTCCTGCCCATCTCCACAGACTTCGCTGGTGCCTGGATTGCAGTCGGCACCACATGCGCCCGCGTCATCACAGTCCGGCTGGGAGGTCGGGGCATCGAGCCAGTTCACGCCGCTGCCATCGGGGTCGTCACAGCGGACGCTGATGTCTCCCAGCGCGGTGTATCCATCTGCGTCGGCGTCGTGGTACCAAGTCAGGTCGGGCTCTTCGTCGATCGCGCCGTCGCAGTCCTGGTCGAGGCCATCGCAGACGTCGGGGGCGTCGTTGCCTGGGTAGCAGTCCTCGCCGCAGACACCGTCATCGTCGCAATCGCCCTCGACGCTCGGCCCCAACACCCAGCCGTTGGACGTGCCGTCGGGGTCGTCGCAGGCCACTTGCGGGGCGTCGCTTCCAGTGAACCCGTCCCCGTCGGCATCGTGGTACCAGCTCAGGTCGGGGGTCTCGTCGGCCACACCATTGCAGTCCTGGTCGAATCCGTCGCATCCATCGGGTGCCGTATTGCCGGGGTAGCAATCGTCGCCGCAGCCAATGGGGTCGTCGTCGCAGTCGTCACTGTCGTTGGACCACCCGACACCTGGTGATGCACACGCCTCGACCGGGGGGATGACGAGTCCGCTAAAGCCGTCGCCATCGGCATCGTAGAACCACAGGGCCGCTGGAAGCACGTCTGAGTAGTCACAATAGCCCGCCGCGTTGCAGACCTCGATCGTGCACGGATCGGAGTCCGCGCAGTCGCTGCTGGCCGAGCATGTCTCGGGCGACGGCTGGCAGCCGGCGTCAGCGATGCAGACATCACCGAGTCCGCAGGCGTCGTTGTCGGCGTGCACGTCGCATGCCCGGTCCGTCTCGTTGCAGAAGTCCGACGTGCAGTCCAAGGCGTCGTCGCAGACCACCGACTCCGTCACGCATGTTCCCGCAGCGCAGGTCTCGGCCCCATTGCAGAACACGCCATCGTCGCAAGACTGAGTGTCGTCCGTTGTGTTCTGGCACTGTTCGTCGACGCAGGTGTCCAGCGTGCAGGGATTGCCATCCTCGCAGTGGACATCCTGGGTGCATGGGTTCGTCGTAGCCGGGTCGGGCACGCAGCCGGCGTCGGTATCGCAGACCTCATCTGCATCACACAAGCTGGAGTCAGGCTCGTGGTCGCAGCTGCCGGTGGCCGCATCACAGGTGTCGAGGGTGCACATCAGCTCGTCGCTGCAATCCCGAGTGCCAGCCTCGCAGTTTCCGTCGATACACTCCGCTGGCGCACAGAATGACACCCCATCTGCGCAGTCCACATCGTCGACGCAGGCGGGTTCGCAGCGGCCATCGACCCAGAGCTGGTTGTCGGGACAGCTGGTGACTCCGCTTTCGTCGGTCGTCGCACAGCCCGCAGTGAATGCAAGCAAGAAGAGTGAATCGGACAGGCGCATGATACTGGGCAACATAGCTCCACTTCGGGCGTGCCGCCGGGATCCTTGCACCCCGCGTGAGATAATGGGTCAGCGCCGGGCTCGCCCCCGTCCGTCGCCATCTACTGGAGCAATTCCAGCAGGCCGGATCGGCCTTCAAGGCTAGAACACAGCCGACGAGTGTTACAACGTTGTAACACTTCATTTCGCTGACACATGTCAGCGACACCAATGCGCCGACTCAGATCAAGGGGCACCGGGATTGCCCACGCCCGGTAGAGTACGGCGTCACGAGGAGAGCCACCGATGCCGAAGCCAACGACTGAAGGCTGGCGTTGGGCTGCGACCCTGGGTGTCGGCGCTGCAATTTGGTTCGCGCCGGTTCCAGTGGGCGTCGCGCCGCACGCTTGGCACTTGCTGGCCGTCTTCACAGCCACCATCGTCAGCTTCCTCACTCGGCCCCTGCCGATGGGTCCAATGGTGCTGCTGGCCATCGTCGTCCTCGGCGCAACGGGCACCATCGAGTTCAAGCATCTGGTCGCGGGCTTTGGAGACGGCACGGTCTGGCTGGTCGTGGCCGCCTTCCTGATTGCGGGCTCGGTGCAGCGCACGGGTTTTGGGCGTCGCGTCGCCCTGTCGTTGGTGCAGTGGTTCGGCAAGTCCACCTTGGGCTTGGGCTATGCCCTGTGCGGGGCGGAGCTGGTGCTGGGGCCGGTCGTGCCATCCAACACCGCGCGTGGCGGCGGCATCTTGGCCCCCATCGTGCAGTCTCTGGCGACCTCGCTGGACTCGCGGGCTGACGATGGCACCGCCGAGCGCGCTGGCAGCTACCTGAGCCTGGTCGGTGCGCACGCAAACCTGATCACAGCGGCGATGTTCATGACCGGCATGGCCGCCAACCCCATGGTCAGCAAGGCCGCCACCGACGTGCTGAAGGTGGACTTCGGATGGGGCACCTGGGCCCTGGGCGGCATCGTCCCGGGGTTGGTGGGACTGGGCCTGCTGCCGCTGTACATCCTGTGGCTGTCTCCACCCGAGCTGCGCGACTCGAGTGCTGCCCAACAGCAGGCCAAGCACGAGCTGACCCAGATGGGCGCCTGGTCGCGGTCGCAGCTCATCATGGGCGGGGTCTTCGTGCTGCTGCTGAGCCTGTGGTCCACCAAGGTGCTGCACGGAATGGGCACCGGACTGGTGGCCTGGATCGGTGTGCTGGTGCTGCAGCTGTCGCAGGTCGACAGTTGGGAGGACATCACCCACAACCACAAGGCCTGGGACTGCTTGATCTGGCTCGGCGGCCTGCTGGCCATCGCCAATGCCCTCAAAGAAGAGGGGGTCATCGCCTGGTTTGCGACGGCGATGGAGCATCGCGTGGAGGGCGTGGAAGGCATGACCGTGGCGCTGGTGTTGGCCCTGGTCTACTTCTACTCCATGTACGCGTTCTCGATGCTCACCGCGCACATCACCGCCATGGTCGGTGCCTTCTTTGCGGTCGCACTTGCGGCCGGCGCGCCTCCGCTGCTGACCGCCGCTCTCTTCGCCTACTTCTCGTGCCTGTGCGCTTGCATGACGAACTACTCCACCGGTCCGGTCATCATCTACTTCGGCCTTGGCTACGTCGAGGTCGGCAGGTGGTTCCGCATCGGGTTTGCGATGTCGCTCTTTCACCTGACCATCTGGCTCGGCGTCGGCATGGGGTGGTGGAAGCTGCTGGGATGGTGGTGACCGCGACCACATGGCATGAGGCTCGATGCCCTGGAGCGTGCAGCTTCCGACCAGCGCGGCGATGTCGCTCCACTTCGGGCGCGCCCCCCGGATCGTTGCACTCCACGTGAGATAGTGGGACAGCGTCGGGCTCGCATCTGTCTGTCGCGTCCGAGCGCGTGTCCAGGGCTCCGCCTAAGTCAGCGCATACATAAACGCCGCTCCGGAAAGGCCGATGCTGCCAATCCCGACCACGACCAGGTACACGGTCCAGTACACCCGCTCTGCGTTGATCGCTGAGACGAGGTGCCCCTCGATGTCGTCCGCGTCCCCAGCGTCGTGCAGTGCCAGAGCGTGGTGCCTGGCTGTGCGCATCATTCGCCAGAGGACCCCCGTGACCAGTGTCACCGACACGAAAGCGGCCAGGATCTTGAACTCGAAGCTCGACCGCGCGTGAGAGTCGAGGGCCATCGTAGCCGACAAAAATGCCGAGCCGAGTCCACCAGCCAACATGGTCACAAGGTGCAGCGCTCCCAAGACCCCGAAGTTGCTCGCGCGTGCCCGCATGCGCTTCAGCGCGCGGTGGTCGAAGACGAGTTCGGACCCCATCAGTTCCCGAACACTGTGGCGATGATGGCCACCAAGCCCATGAAGTAGGCCGCCAGGAGTGGAACGAGCACCGACAGGACGGCGCTCTCGGTGCGGTTGAGCCAAAGCAAGATGACGTCGGTGCCGTCCGCGTCCCCGTCGATCAAGAGCAACGTTGGCGCACTGCTGGCAGCCATGCTGAACCTTCGCCACAGGCCCAATGACAGTGGAGCCACCACCATCGATGGACATAGGATTCCCGATGGATCATTCTCTATCGTGACCGCCGCAATCGCCGTGAATCCGCAGCCGAAGGCCATGAGAAAGAATGCTCGCGCGAGCCAACGTTGGGTCGCCGCGTGGTTGTCGATGGCGGCGAGGAGTCGGCCTTCGACCGAAACAGGCGGACGCGGTGCAATCTCGGTGTCTGTGGCCAGAGCTTCTCGGTGCGTCATCTTGGGATCGCTCGGTAACAAGTCCAGGATGCGGTTCAAGGCGAACTGATCACAGAGATGCGCGGCGGGGGCAAGATGCACCAGGCCTCTGGCCGTTAACAGCGTTCCCCCCTTGTGCGCTCGGTTCCGGTGATGCGGTGGGCGCGCTCGCGATAGGCTGCCCCCGATGAAGCGCAACCGATCACTCACCCGCCTGCTGGCCGCCTTTGGCGTGATCCTGGCGGGGGTGCTGCTGCTGACCCTGCAGGTGCCGTCGCAGTCCGCCGGCGTTCGCACACATGGCGGCGACTGGCAGCTGACCGAGGTCGCGTCCGGAGAACAAGGCACCTTCGCGGTCCCGGGATTGCTGCGCACCCAGGGCTACGACTCTGGCGGTCACTTCATGCTGCAGACCACCATCGACATCCCGCAGCACGACGAACCGTGGGCTCTGTGGGTCGAACGCCCCGTGTACGCCGCCATCGTGCGCATCGACTCCGCCGAGGTGGGGCGGTCAGGCGACCCGATGGGCACCGAGCGAAGCGACCGGGACATCGTGGCGCTGCTGGCTGTGCCCCCGGGCACACACACCCTGCAGGTCGAGCTGCATGGCGACTTCGGCAAGGGCGGCATTCTGGGGGGCGTGCACACCGGTCCACTCAGGCAGATCATGCGCCAGCACAACTACAACGAGACCGCCAATGCGGGCTTTGGCATGGGTGCGGCGATGATGGCGCTGCTGCACCTGAGCGTGGTCTTTCTGCGGCCTCGACGCCTGCCACACCTGACCCTTGGCCTGTTCGCAATGTCGATCTCGGCCTACGCCTTTTGCCACGCCGACATGACCTATGGGGTGCTGACCGACGCCCTGTGGAGGCTGCGCGTGCTGCGGGTCTCCGAGGCCGGCCTGGGTGCCTTCGGGGGCACCTTCATCGTCATGTACACCCAAGGGCGCATTCGAACCTTCGACCGCTGGCTGATTGGCCTGTTCATCAGCAGTGCTGTCATCGGTGTGCTCGCGCCACCCTCGTGGCTCTACTCCCTCGAGAGCGTTCAGGACTTGGGCCTGTTGGTGGTGTTCGCCGGTCTGGCCAGGCCCGCGGCGATTGCGTTTCGAGACCGCATTCCGGGCAGTGATGTGCTGGCTGTGGCGCTGGCTCTCATGTTCATGGGGGCCGTCAACGAGATGCTTGTCACCCATGGGCTGATTCAGGGTGCATCCTGGCTGTGGGCGTCCATGCTGCTCTTCGTCACCGGCCTGTCCATCGCACTGATGGTCCAAGACGCCGCCGCCCGAGCACGGCACGAGCGCCTGGTGGACGAGAGCGCCGACGCGATGGTTCTGGTGAACCCGGCAGGCAGGGTGGTCCAGGCCAACCCAGTCACGGCGAAGGTACTGGGCGATGTGAACGCCGGTGACGACCTGCTGCGCCACATTGCTCCCATCGACCGGGCGGTCGCGCGCAGCCACCTTCAGATCGGACAGCTTCGGCCACACCGGGGGGAATTCCGGGTCGGCGAGGCCGACGGTCAGCAGGTGGTCGAGTCGGTCGCCACGCCACTGGACGCCGCCCATACCTTGCTCGTGCTGCGCGACGTGACCCGTCGTCGCTTGGCCGAGCAGGGACTGCTGGACGCCGCCCGCATGGAGACCGCGGGTCTGCTCGCCGGTGGTTTGGCTCACGACCTGAACAACATGCTGGCCGCCCTGCTGGGCAACGTCGACCTGCTGGCAATGAAGCTGGGCCCCGAACACCAACAGCGGCTCGAGCGCATGGCGACCTCGGTCGAGCGAGCCAGCATGCTGACGCGTCGCTTGCTGACCTATAGCGGGCCCACCACCGGCAGCCTGGCCCTGGCACCTGTCGACATGGAGGGCGTGTTGGCCGACGTCGAGTCCCTGGTCATGCCCATGCTGGGCAGGAACGTGCGCTTCACATCGAGTGTGGCCAGCGACCTGCCCCACGTCCTGGGCTCTGAAGCCGACCTGGTGCAGATCTTCGTCAATCTCATCGTCAACGCACGCGATGCACTGGCCAACGACGGCGGGCACATTGAACTGTTCGCCCAGCGCTTCGCCATTGCTGGCGGGGCCACGGGGGTCATCGTGCTGGTCGAGGATGACGGCCCGGGTGTCCCTGAGCGCCTGCAAGAGCAGATCTGGCGCCCGTTCATGACCACCAAGCCCTCGCACAAGGGCACCGGCCTGGGCTTGGCAGTGGCCGACCAGATCATCCGCCATCACGGGGGCCGCATCTGGCACGAAGCCCGTCCACAAGGGGGCGCGCAGTTCCTGGTGGCGCTGTGCGAGGCGTCCACTGCCCCGGCGTCGGCGGTCGATGGTACCGGCACAACGGTGCTGCTCGTCGAAGATGAGGAGAGCCTGCAGGCGTCCTATGCCGAGGGATTGTCCTCGCAGGGCTTTGCTGTGGTGCCCTTCCCAAGTGCCGACGAGGCCCGCATCTGGCTGGCGGACAATGAACCCGACGTCTTGGTGACCGACGTGGTCATGCCCGGCATCAGCGGGCTCGAGCTGGCCCAGATCTGTGACCAGCAGTACCCCCGGGTTCCGATTCTGCTGGTCAGCGGCTTCATTCCCGACGAGGCCATCGACGGCATGTCGACCGCATCGTGGCACCGCCTCGAGAAACCCGTGCGCGCGGACCGCCTGGCCATCACGGTCAACTCCTTGGTGGGCGCAAGCGACGCCACCGCACTCACACCGAATCTCGATCAGCTCACGAGCGCCGACGCGCACCCGTGACCGCCCGCAGCACACAGGACGAGGTGGTCTACGAGCTCGCAGCTGTGCGTCGCTCGCCCCCTCGAATCGGCAGCCAGACTCTCGCGCGGCTCATCGGTGGCGGCGGCTTGGCGCTGGGCGGCGTGGGCCTGTGGGTGGCGTGGCCCATCATTTGGCACAGCGAAGCGGCATGGGCTGCGGCGATTGCGGGATCACTGGCGCTGTTGATCGGAGCCCCCTTCGCGGAGTTCTGGGAGGAGCTGGTGCCGGAGCTGCTCTTTGAGCCGCCGACCTTCCAGATGCGCCTGTCCCAACAAGGGTGGTCTTGGCGCTGGGGACAAGAGAACTGGGTGAGCGGAGTCGACCTGCCTGTGCTCGTCGGCAACGAGCTGCGCATGGGCGAGCAAGGCCCCGTCATGGGCTATGTCGTTGAAGACGAGAACCTCGCCTACGAGCTTGGACAGATCACAGACGTGGTCCAGAACGGAACATCCATCCGTCAGATTCAGCGCGTGTTGGACAAGGACCAAGGCGACGACGTGGACGAGGAGCGCCCAGATCTCGAGTTCGAGTTCGACGGCTGGAGCATGCTTGTGGGCGAGCCCCGGGTCGACACGGGCCTAGAGGGCTTCGGTGTCGCTGTCATGCTGACCGGTCCGCTGGTCTTTCCGGCCCTGTTCTTGGCCACCGGCTTTCCCATGATGGCCGTCCTGCTCTTGGCTCCGGGCACGGCCTGCGCCGGAATCGGTGTGGCGATGTTCTTGGCGGCCATCAGCCTGTTCCTCTGGCTTGAACGCCCATGGGCCGCCATCGGTGAGCCCTACCAAGTTCGCTGCACAGCGACGCATCTGCAGTTTGCAGAGCACAGCATCTTGTTGGAGCGACTGCGTCTGAGCACCCGATCCGACCGATTTGGCAACGTGACCCTGTGGGCCACAGACGCCATCACCGACCAGGAGTGGCCCGTGTGCACCGACACACCGCGCGTCGTGCACTGGCTCGACAAACACCTCAGCCGCCTGACACGCGAGGTCTCGTTGCGCTCGGACGACCTAAAACACGAGCCTCCCGAGACCCTAAAGAAGCTGATGAAGGGTCTGAAACAGAAGCAGCAGAGCTAGGCCGCATCGTCGGGTACACTGCGCCCCTGCGCTGTTCCGGAGTTTGCATGCTGTCCCTGTTGGCCCTGCTGGTTGTTCCCGCACATGCCACCGATGTGGTTGGTGCGGTCAGCGGTACCTGGACAGCCGCGTCGAGCCCGTACCGCATCACCGGCAATGTCACGGTCAACAGCGGCACATCGTTGACCATCGAGCCTGGGGTTCAGGTCCGCTACACTGGCCCGTTCACGTTCTTGGTCAACGGCGACATCCAGGCGGTGGGCACCCCGGGCAGCCCCATCCTGTTCACCCGCGACATCGCCACCGACGCCAGTCGCGGCGAGGGCCTGCTGCGCGTCGTCTCGACGTCTGTCCAGAGTCACATCTCAAACACGACCTTCGAGCATGGGCTCATCACCGACGCCAGCACCATCAGCCCGGCTGCGGGCGGTGGGCTGTACCTGTTCAACGCCAACATCGTGGTCGAAGACTGCATCATTCGGAACAATGAAGCACCGGCGGGGGCCGGCATCTACATCGTGAACACGGGCAGCCGAGACACGGTCGTTCGCAACAACGAAATCTACGGCAACCAGTCCATCGACGGCACCTCGTCCATCACCGGTGGCGCCGGCCTCTTCGCCAACGGTGCCGGGGGTTCGGGCGACGTTCAGATCTACAACAACCTCATCCACACCAACTCCCGCAGTGGCAACGCGGCGAACTGGGAGGGCGGCGGCGGCGTGCACCTGAACAGCAGCAAGGCCGTGCTCGTTCACAACACCATCTGGGGAAACACCTCCGAGAAGGGACCCGGACTGCACATGTCGTCCGACGGCACCTCATATGTGGCCAACAACGTCATCTGGGGCAACACCGGCACGCTCTTCGGTGCCCAGGTCACCATGCAGCCGGCCAGAGATCCGGGCTTCACCGTCGCATCAACCATCACCGTCGAGAACAACCTGGTCGGACCTGGACCCGATCCGATCATCCAGGTCTACAGGACCACTTTTGAGCTCAACTGGCCTGGCGACAACACCATCATCGCCGACCCGCTCTTTGGCGACACGTCGTCCTCGGACTTCAGTCTGCAGATCACATCGCCCGCCCTCGACGCCGCCGATTGGGCATCGGTGGCCGCCCCCGCATTGGATGGCTGGGGCTACGACCGCTGCGATGTCACCTCGATCGCCAACACCGGGTCCGGCTCTCCGCCCTACGTGGACCTGGGTGCATACGAGCTGATTCCGAGCGCCGGTTGTGCCAATGAAGTCTGCAACGACGGCGTCGACAACGACGGCACCGGCGGTGTTGACTGCGACGATCCCGGCTGCGCGACCTATCCGGCCTGCTGCGACATCGATGCAGACGGCTACGACTCGCAAGGGGTCTGTGGCGGCAATGACTGCGATGACGACGACGACACCATCAACCCCGGCGTGTCCGAGCAGTGCGACGGCGTCGACGAGGACTGCGACGGCACCGCCGACAACGGCCTCGCGACCACGCCCTACTACACAGACGGCGACGGGGACAACTTTGGCACCGGGTCAGCGACCGCACTGTGCGGCCCGCTGCCACCCGGAATGGCCACGGCTGGCGGCGACTGCAACGACGGCGTCTCGAGCATCTTTCCGGGCGCCACCGAGACCTGCGATGGCGTCGATGAGGACTGCGATGGCACCCCCGACGATGGACTGACCACCACCGCGTACTACGTCGACTCCGACGGCGACGGTTTTGGCACCGGCGCCGCCTCGGTTCAGTGCGGCCCCACGCCTGCGGGCATGGCGACGACCAACACGGACTGCGACGACAGCAGGGGCACCGTGTTCCCCGGCGCC
>CAYYHT010000019.1:0-12197 GCA_964471355.1 uncultured Enterobacteriaceae bacterium | reverse complement strand
CTGCAACGACGGCTCGGCCGTCAGCTATCCAGGAGCCACCGAGACCTGCGACGGCCGCGACGACGACTGCAATGGCACCGTCGACGACGCCGTGGGCGCCAACCTGTACTACGTCGACACCGACGAAGACGGCTACGGCAACGAGAACGCAGCCGGAACGATCGAGTGCACAGACCCGGGCGTCGGCTATTCGCTGGACGCCACGGACTGCGACGACACCGATGCGGCTCTCAATCCCGGTGCAGCCGAAATCTGCAACAACCTTGATGACAACTGCGATGGCGCCGCAGACGAGGGTGTGACCGTGCCCGAGTGGGTACGAGATGCCGACGGCGACGGCTACGGCGGCGGCCCCGTGACCCAAGCCTGCGACCCGCCGGACCCCACGGGGTGGACCACGGTGGCGGGTGATTGTGTCGACGGCAATCCGGACGTCAATCCTGGCGCGACCGAGGTCTGCAACGAGTACGACGACGACTGCGACGGCAATGCCAACGACGGCTGCGTCATCTGGGACACGGGCGACCCGGTTGTCGATACGGGCACTCCGGTCGAAGACGAAGGGTGCGGCTGCACCTCCAGCCCCGGCTCCCCTGCTGGGGCCTGGCTCGCACTCGGTGTGATACTGCTTGGGCGGCGGCGCCAAAGCTAGAGCACAGGCGTACGGCCTAGGGTCCGTCGACCCCGTCGCAGTTCTGATCGACGCCATCGATGGTGTTGTCTGCGCGACCCGGTCGAATCAGTGGGGTGGTGTCGTCGCAGTCATCTCCGCCCTCGCAGATCTCACTGTCGTAGCCGTCGTTGTCGGCGTCGCAGTTGTCTTCGAAGTCGCAGTCCTGGTCGATGCCGTCGTACGGAATGTCCTCGGCAGCAGGCGACCGGTCCGGGTCGGTGTCGTCGCAGTCGGTGCCGGTCCCATCGTGAATGGCATCGTAGCCATCGCCATCCGAATCCCATTCATTGGCCGTGTTGCAGTCCGCATCGACCCCGTCGTAGAAGACCTCGGGAGCGCCCGGATAGATCGTGGCGTCCTCGTCATTGCAGTCGCCACCACCTGTGCTCACGGCGTTCAGGCCGTCGCCGTCGGCGTCGAAGTCGGAAGCGCCATCGCAGTTGGAGTCGACGCCGTCGTACCAGGTCTCTTCGACCCCAGGATTGATGGTGGCGTCCTCGTCGTCGCAATCGTCGATGAACGGCCAGCCGTCTTCGTCGAAGTCTTCGAACAGCGGGCGGCGCTCAGCGAAGGTCTCGCCGTCCAACAGGCATCCTGTCAGACACAGCGTCAGGACCGAGATGATCGGTAGGCGGCTCAATCGACATCCCAGGGGTCAACGGGTTCTTCCTCGACAGGCTCTTCATCGACGGGCAGTTCTTCGACGGGCTGTTCTTCAGCGGGGGCCTCGTCTACAGGCGCGTCCGGGGTCGGGTCGGCCTCAGGCTCCACAGCCGTCTGTGGCTCCTCAACCGGCTCGGGCGGGGGCTCGACGGTCGGAGCCACCAGGTGGACCTTTCCGGGCTTGAGCTTCGCGTCGGGTTTGTCGTCCACGGGCACAAAGTGCAGGCCTACAAAGCCGACGGAGCCTGCCACAGCCCCGTAGCTGGCCAAGCCTGTGGCGATCTGCAACGCTCGGGAACCCTTGAGCTCTGCCAAGCTCGTGGCGTCGGCTTGTACTCCTGGCTGCCGAGCCGCGACAAACGCGAGCACGCCGGCCGCCACTGCAGTTCCACCAGCGGCGAACAGCATCACCTTGTCTTGGCGCGGGGTCAGCACGAACACGGGTCCGGCACCTGCGCCAACCGGCTGCTCGACCACAGCCTCGCCCAGGCTGGCCAGATCCAACGGCTCGAGCTGCAGCGACTGGTCAGGCCCCAAATAGAAGATGCGTCCAAAGATGGGAGGGTTGCCTTCGCGGGCAACCTGAATGGCGTGCAGGCCCGCTGTGACCTGGGTGGGCAGAGTGGTGGGCTTGCCATCGAGCCAAGCGACGCCATCGGGCAGCTTGGTGTCCGACCCCAGTGTCGCGGTCTGATGAGACATGTCCGCGACAGCGGCGTCGTACTCGGCCTTGACCTTGGGACCCAGGTCCTCGTTCCACGTACTGAAGTGCACCCGCGCCGCCGCAACATAGGCATCGACCGCCCCTTCAGGGTCGCCATCAAAGGACAGCATCGCGCCCTCGGTCAGCCAGATGCGAGCCAGCTGCTCGGGCTTGGCCACTGCATCGCAGCCAAGACTCTGTTCGAACAGGCGCAGCGCCGCATCGGTGTCATCAATGCGCGCCTCGATCACAGCGCTCTCGGCTTGCTTCAGGGCATCGTCGAGGGTCGTGCAGTCCTGCGCAAAAGCCGTGGGCATCACGAGCGCTATTAGAACCGCGACTCCCAACTGTTGTCTCCAGTGCGCCAGATGTGCCGGGTGGCGCTGCGTCGGCCCACCTTGATCGACGTCTCGCCATCGATTCCGTCGGAGCTCATCTTGACTGAGTGGGTGCCGGCCGACAAGGGATAATCAATCATCGGAGTGGTCCCGACCTTCTTGCCGTCGACGAACACAACCGCACCGGCAGGGATGGATGTCAGGGTCAGCTTGTAGGCCTTGCTGCTGGCGGCTGGCGCCGTCGTCGTCGGAGCGGCCTTGGTCGCAGTGGGCTTGGGCTTGGGTTTCGGCTTGGGCGCCACCTTGGTGGGCTCGGGCGTGGGCGCCTTGACCACTTCGGGCTCGGGCTCGGGCTCGGGCTCGGGTATTGGCTCGGCCACGACCTCTTCTGTCGGGGGCTGGACCTCGGCCACAGCCAAGTCTGGCTGGACGTCGGTTGGCTCAGACGCGCTCATGAAGAGGAAGGCGACCAGCAGAGCGCCGCCCGCAACAATCATCACCCCCGCAA
The DNA here is from genome assembly GCA_964471355.1 of uncultured Enterobacteriaceae bacterium. GTDB lineage: Bacteria > Myxococcota_A > UBA796 > UBA796 > CAYYHT01. Next base: position 9,312 of record CAYYHT010000019.1, on the reverse strand, counting down.
CTGTCATGGCCAGGGCCGAGACCCCCATGCCAATGACGATGCTGCTGGCGCGCGTGGGTTCCTCGGACAGCGGTTCGCCCACATTGGGGAAACTCACATCGCTGTTCGCCAAAGCCAGGGTCTCGGACAGCATGGTGCCGACCAAGTCGTCTTCGCTGCCGTCGTAGCCTCGCGGAATGTTCTGTTCGGCCCAGTCGCGCAAGTAGTCGCCCTTGCACTGCTGGGCGAGCTCGCGGCACCGGTTCTCGACCTCGCGGGCCGTGGGCCGCTCTTCGATGTCGCTGTCGCGCATGTCAGTGGCGAGCAACAATCCTTTGATAAACCCGATGTCGGCCTTGGACACGTCCGTGGTGTTGTTGTCGTCGAGGCCGTGCTCTTTGGATTTCTTCTTGCGCATCTTGGGCTTCTTGCCCGTCAGCAGCATGTGCAGCACGACGCCGAGCGAGAACACATCGCCGCTAGGACCCTCTTCACCGTACAGGCGCTCGGGCGCGATAAAGCCCGGAGTACCGCCGATGTGCTGCGTGGTCTTGGCTTCGCGGTTGTCGAACATGGCCCGCGCAATGCCGAAGTCCAGCAGCTTGACCTCGCCCGATGGCGTGACCTGAATGTTGGCCGGCTTGATGTCTCGGTGCAGCACCTGCAGGGGCTCGCCGTCGGGTCCCGGTTGCCTGAAGACGGAATCGAGCGCGCGAGCGACCTCGCTGACAATCTCAAGCGCGACCTTGGAAGGCAGTCCACCGTGTTTCTTGATCAAATAGTCGGCGGACACTCCATCGGCGTAGTCCATGACCACGGCCCACCGTCCACGAAGGCGGGTTGGCGCCTCGACCCCAACAACCGCCCGATCGCGAATGAGTCCCAGAATGCGAGCTTCGTCCCGAAAGCGCTGAAGCACCGACTCAGGCACCTCCTCGTCATGCAAAAGCTTGATGGCGACGTCTTTGGTGAAGCCGCTGTTGTCGTCCATACGGGCGTGGTAGACCACCCCGAAGCCGCCTTGGCCCAGGACGCCCAGCACTCGATAGGAACGATGGCTCGAGTTCATCGGCATCCGGCGAAAGAGTAGGCGATAGTATACGAGAACTGACCAGTACGGAGCGAGCCCTTGCGAGCGTTTCTAGCCATTTTTCCAGCCATGTTCCTAGCCGCGTGCAACCCCGCCGGTGGCTTCACCGGACTGTGGATTGTCAATCAGTCCGATGCCGTCGTCACCGACGACACCACCGGCTCCGAGAATTTCGTCGAGGGCATGTTCCCTGTCAGCACGACGACCGGGGTGACCGACTGGATCATTCAAGACGACCGCACCACCAACGACGACCTTTTCGCGGTCTATTTGACCGGTGGTCCCGGCAAAGAGGCCTTCATGTTCGTTGGCGCCGACGTGGTTCCTGGCATCAAAGAGGGCTCAACCTGGCTGTTTTCTTGGTCCAACTTCGATAATCGAGACATCCGCTACACCCACCCTGCGGGCTACACCTACACCGAGAAGGGCGAGACCTCGACCGACACGATCATTCGCATCGACTTCAATGGTGACCGCGCCACCGGCACCCTGTCCGGGGTCAGCACCAACGACACGACCTGGACCGAGACCGACTTGTGGGACACATTCGCCACCACCCAAGGCAGCTCGCAGATGCCCGTGAACAGCTACCTAGAGGTCGACCCCGCAGCCGTCGGCGGCACTGGCGGACCACCCCGAAATCGCCCCACCGATGCCGACTGCCTGAGCGAGCCGTGCACTCTGACGGTCTCGGCATCGACCACTGTCGACTACGTCATCACCGCCCGCATGACGTCCGAAGACGACCCCGAGGCATTTTCGGCCTTCTCGGGCGCCACCGACCCCTGATCAGGGCAGCCTACTTTCCGTTGTCGATGCCCGCCGCGGCCCAGCTCGGCCGGGCCTGCAAGCGCGCATAGTACGCGGCCACCCTCGGCATCGATCCGTCACTCCACGCGTCCAGGCCGTGCTTCTCGAACCGGGCGAGTGCCGCGGTCCAGAAGCCATCTGCAAGGGTCCAGCTGTCACTGACCACGAACTGCGTCTCGCCGAGCGCCTGTTCAAGACGGTCGAGCATCGTCGCCACACCATCGAGGTGTTTGCGCACCTCGGCCTCGTCGGCCAAGATGCGCTGCAGCCGCTCGTTCCCGGCGATGCGCTTGTCCAACAAAGCCGCGGCCTCGGGACGCTCCGCGCGCAGCTTTCGGAGCTCGTCGCCGCGTCCGATAATGGTGGCAGATTGCCGATTTTCGTCCAAGAAACGGGAGTAGAGCATGACGCCATAGTGCGGGGCCATCACGTCGCGCATCCAGTCCCGCATGGCCTGGGCGGTCTCGGGGTCAGCGGGGGTCAGCGAGGGGCCATCGAAGCGGGCATCGATGGCAGGCACGATGTTCAGCGTGTCGATGATGATCTCGTCGCCAATCGCCAGGGTGGGCACCACCGCCTTGGGATTCAGTGCCGTGTACCAAGCATCGAACTGCTCGCGCTTCTGCGAGATGTCGATGGTCTGCTTGTCATAGGCGACGCCCTTTTCGGCCAGGGTCACTCGCACCATCTGACAGCAGATCGAGCCGGGGAAGTCATACATCAGCACGCGCTCGGACATGGGTCACCTCGAAGGCCCAGCCTAACCGAGCCCCAATCGCGCCCAGGGAACACTGAATTCGGCGACTTACTCGCCCTTTTCTCGCGCATCTTCGCAGGCAAAGAGGATGGCCTCGGGCGTAGCGGGCATCGCGACGGCGATGTCTCCTCCAAATGCGCTCGCGGCACGGCTGATGGCGCAGTGCACCGCGATTCCGTGGAGGAATGGAGGCTCACCGACGGCCTTGCTGCCATAGATGACGCCGGGCTGCGGCTTGTGCTGAAGCAGGCGCACATTGAACTCGAGTGGCGCCTCGCCCACCGCCGGAATCTTGTAGGTGCTCGGCCCGTGAGTGAGCAGGCGGCCGTCATCGGCCCAGATCAACTCCTCGCTGGTGAGCCAGCCCATGCCCTGCATGAACGCGCCCTCGACCTGGCCCCGGTCGATGTCCGGAGACAAGCTGTCGCCGACATCGTGCAGGATGTCGACCCGCCGCAGTCGCCACTCTCCGGTCAGGCCGTTGACCTCGACCTCGGCGCAGCAGCAGCCATATGCGTAGTAGAAGAACGGCGTGCCCTCGCCCTTGGCGCGGTCGTAGCCGATGCCCGGGGTGCTGTAGTAGCCGGAGCTATTCAGCGAAATCTGCCGCAGATAGGCTGCCTCGCACACATCGGCGAAGGTCTTGGTGTCGCCGGCGTCGTTCCACGCCCAGGCACCATCGGGGCCTTCATTGCCCTCGGCGCCCAAGTGAACCGCATCGTCGGACACGCCAAGAATCTCGGCCGCGACTGGCCTCATGCGGTCCACAAGCTGCACACAGGCCGCCTGAATGGCGGCGCCGTTGAGATCAGAGCCGCTGCTGGCCGCAGTGGCCGAGGTGTTGGGCACTTTCTCGGTGGAGGTGGGCATGTTGCGCACGGACGTCAGCGGAATGCCCAGCGAGTGCGCGCACACCGCCAGACACTTGGTGTACAGGCCCTGACCCATCTCGGTGCCGCCGTGGTTGAGCTGCGCCGAACCATCGGAGTACAGCACCACCAGGGCACCCGCTTGGTTGAGGAAGGACACGGTGAACGAGATGCCGAACTTCACAGGCGTCAGCGCCAGTCCGCGCTTGACCCATGCACTGCTGGCGTTGAATTCGGCAATCTGGGCCCGGCGCTCGGCGTAGCCACAGGTCGCAGCCAAGTCTTCGACCATGTATCCGGCGCGAAAGTCATCGATCTCCGCTCCATACGGGGCGCGGTTGTTGGGCGCCGCTGAATAGAAGTTGCGGCGCCTCACATCGAGGGGGTCGAGCCCGAGTGCCGCGGCAATGCGGTCCAGCACGTGTTCGATGACGACCACACCCTGCGGCCCGCCGAAGCCACGGAAGGCACAGTTGCTGGTGTGGTTGGTCGCCACGACCTCGCCGATGAAGCGCAGGTTGGGCAGCCAGTAGCTGTTGTCGAGGTGGAACATGCCTCGGTCGAGGATCGCCAGAGACAGGTCGGTGGCCCATCCGCCGTTGGCGTACAGCTCGACCTCGAAGCCTTCGAGGCGCCCTTCGTCATCAAAGCCCGCCTGCCAGCGGCTGTGGAACGGATGCCGGCGACCGGTCAGGGTCATGTCCTGGTCGCGGTCCAGCCAGAACTTGCAGGGCTGGCCCGTCTTCCACGAACCCAGTGCGGCCAGACAGGCCCAGTGGTTGGCCTGAGTCTCTTTGCCTCCGAACGCACCACCCATGCGTGGACAGACCACGCTGACCCTGTGTCGTCCCCAGCCCAAGGTGTGGGCGACCGTGTGCTGGGTCTCGGCGGGATGTTGCGTGCTGGCGAACACCTCGATGGTGCGGTCCTCGCCCGGAACGGCCAGTGAACAGTGACTCTCGAGATAGAAGTGCTCTTGGCCGCCACTGTCTAGGTGCCCCGACAGCCGATGCTTGGCGCTGGCCATCGCGGCATCTGGGTCTCCTCGCTCGATTCGGTGGGTCGAGCCGTGGAAGCTCTTGTTCGCAATCGCCTCTTCGATGTCCAGAACTGCCGGCAGCACCTCGTACTCAACGACGATGCGTTCAAGCGCCACTCGAGCGGCCTCGCGGTCGTCAGCGATCACCGCCGCCACGTATTGACCGACGCAGTGAACCGTGTCCCGAGCCAGCAGCGGCTCGTCCTTGAGCACGGGGCCCATCTCGTTGTGGCCTGGGATGTCGTCAGCAAACAGCACCGCGTGCACCCCTGGCACCCGCAGGGCGTCAGACGCGTCGCGCCGAATGATGCGCGCGTGGGCATGGGGCGATCCCAGCACCATTCCGTGCAGCGTGCCGGCCGGCAGCGGCATGTCGTCGATAAAGACGGCCTCTCCGGACACGTGCCGGAGCGCCGATTCGTGAGGCATGCGTTGGCGAAGTGGTGAGCTCATTTCGCCCCCAGGGCCGCGCTGGGCATGACGGTGCCAGAGGGCCTGTCGACCACACGGTCTCGGTCCGAACGCTGACTCTCCAAGAAGAACCCGCGCAATAGGTTTCGCGCGAGCAGGGTGCGGTAGCGAGCGGAGCCGCGGTGGTCGCTGATCGGACTGAAGTCATCGTCAATGCAGGCCATCGCCGCGCTGATGTTCTCGTCGGTCCAGGCTTTGCCCAGCAGGAAGGCCTCGGCCGAGGTCGCCCGAATCGGGGTGGCTGCGACCCCGCCATAGGCCAGGCGAATGACGCTGACGTTGCCCGCCGCATCGAAGTCCACAAACATGCCCGCCGCCACGGCGCTGATGTCCAGCTCGCGGCGCTTGCTGACCTTGTAGGTGGCAAAGAAGGACGTAGAGGATGGGTGCGGCACATCCAAGCGCAGCAGCACCTCGTCTGCTTGCAGCGCAGTCTTGCGGTAGGCCAAGAAGAACTCGTCGAGTGGCACCCGTCGCTGACCGCCGGAGCCCGCAATGACCACCTGTGCCCCGAGTGCGATGAACATCGGCGGGGTGTCGCCGATGGGGCTGGCATTGCAGATGTTTCCGCCCACTGTGGCGCGGCTGCGAATCTGGCGGCTGCCGAACACCCGCATCATCTTGTCGATGCCTGAAATCTCGGCGCCGACCGTCTCGTGCAGCCGAGTGAGGTTGACGCCACCGCCAATCTGCCAGTGGGTGTCGGTGCGCTGAAGCTGCTTGAGGTCCTCGATGGCCTCGAGGCCCACCACGACGGGCATGTCGAAGTGGAACTTGGTCGCCCACAGCCCGATGTCTGTGCCTCCGGCGACCAGCAAGGCCTTGGGGTGCTCGGCGCGGATCTGCCACAGTGCCTGCAGGCTGGCGGGTTGGTAGTAGATCTGGTCGCTGCCCTCGTAGTCGGCTTCGTACTTGTCCATGGCGGCCGAGCCGGGACGGAAGTTGTTCAGCTCGGCCAGGAAGCGGTCCTCGGGCCGAGCGCCAGCCACGTCGCGGGCCGCATCGCGAATGGGTCGGTACCCAGTGCAGCGGCACAGGTTTCCGCACAGCTGGTCGTCGAGCTGCCACTCCTCGCCCATGTCCTCGCGGTAGCAGGCCTCGAAGATGCTCATGATGATGCCCGGCGTGCAGTAGCCACACTGACTGCCGCGCGTCTTGACCATCGACCACTGAACCGGGTGAAACCCCGAGCTGCTGCTCTCCATCGATCGACTGCGCTTGCGCAAGGCTTCGACGGTGTAGATGCGCTTGCCCTGACACATGGGCAGGAACATGAGGCAGGAGTTCACGGCGCGGAATGTGGCCGAGCCGTCGTCCTTGCGCTCGACAAGGGCCACCGTGCAGGCCCCGCAGTCCCCTTCCCCGCACCCCTCTTTGGTCCCGGGCATGTGCCGGTCGTCCCGGAGGTATCGAAGCAGCGTCTGGGTGCCCGCCGCTTCATCCTCTTCGATCAGTCGATCATTCAGCCAAAACGTGATCTTGCTCATCCGCGGAGTGTACTCCACACAGGCTAAGCTCTGGCCCCAGACATCAGCGAGCCGTGCTCATCGACCCCCTCTCCAACCTGCCCGATTCATTCCATCCTCGCGTGACCGCGGACGGGGTCAAGTTCATGGTGATCGGTACGCGTCCTCCCACTGTGCGCGAGACGCTGTTGGGCAGCATCGCGTCGTCGGTGGGCATCACGTTCCTGTTCATGGTCCTTTCCATTGGCATCAATGGCATCGGCATCATCTTCTTCGTGCACCCACTGGTGTTCTTTCCATCTCTGCTCATCGGATCGGGCCTGACGCTGTTCGGCGTGCTGGGCAAAGCACTGCGATCGGCCTGGGCAAACACCGCCAACTTCTTCCTGGTGGCCCCCAGCGCACTGACGCTGGACGACGAGCGCATCTCGTGGAGCGACATCGGCGGCCTTCAGTTCACAGAGCGTCCGGGCTACGGGGTGTGCCTGATTGTGCGCCTCGATGACGGGACCGAGCGCATCGCATCGGTCTGTGACCACTGGGATCCCGACGTCCAGGCCCTCAAGAACGCAATGGGGCAGGTCTGGCTGCAACAAAGGGAGCCGGACAAGCTCGAGGCTGACATCCGCGCGCAAGCCAGCGCGCTTCAAGACAGGGCGCAGTAGGTGGAGGACGCGCCACCAGGCCTAAGGGTCGACGCACTCCAAAGGCAAGCCGAGCTGGACGGACTACAGCAGGCCAGGGCCCAGCGGTCCAAAGCCGCAGCGAGGCAATCGCATTGAGCGAACCATCCACTCTTCTGTTCGACCTCGACGGCACGCTGCTGCACACGCTGCCGGACATCCGGGCAACCCTGAACCACGTGCGCCAGACCCTGAGCCTGCCGGGCTTGGACGACGCATCGGTGCGCGCTTGCGTCGGCGGCAGCCTCGAGCTGCTTCTTGAGCGCGCAATGTCCGATCAGCCCGAAGGCTCCACGCCACCGGTCAGCGAACTGGTTCCGGTCTATCAGGCCTACAACGCCATCCACATTGTGGACGCCTCTCACCTATATGACGGCGTTGAACACGGTCTTGAGCACCTCAAGGCGCTGGGCCATCCGATGGCCATGGTCACCAACAAGCCGACGGCTCCCACCGCAGTGGTCGTCAGCCACTTCGGCCTGGACCGGTTCTTCGAGGTGGTCATCTGCGGAGACACAATGCCGCACAGCAAACCGCACCCCGAGCCCGTGCTCGAAGCCTGTCGCCGGCTGGACCGCGCGCCGAACACGACCATCATGATCGGCGACTCGCCATCGGATCTGATCGCGGGCCGCAAGGCCGGATGTCAGCAAGCACTGGGCGTGACCTGGGGGTACCGCAGCGCCGCACAGCTTGCGCAGTGCCCAAACGATGGACTCTTCGATAGCTTCTCGGGTGTTGTGGCATACGTGTCGCGCTGAGGAGACCACGCACTTGAATCGACGGCTGTTCCTGACTGCGCTGGGCCATTTGGTCCTGTTGAGCGCAGTCGGTCATCACCCCAGCGCCGCCGCCGAAGCACTCCACGACGTGCTGTACTACCGGTGGACAGCCGATGTGCGCGAGGCGCTCGAGACTCTCGACACCGTCAAGAACTCCGCCGACCTGAGCTTCGAAGTGCCCGTCGAGGTGGTTCGACAAGGCGAGAAGTATGGCGTCGTCCTGCGCATCGGTCGCAGCCCTGCCGATGCCACCGCCCTGGCATCGACCCATAGCGAGGTGCTCAAGGCGCTCGTGGGCTCCGAAGAAGCGCTCGCAGTCAGTGTCGAGCGCGGGCAATACGACCGCGTCTTCAATGTCAGCTATGGCCTGGGTCCCAACCTCAAGCCACTGGTCGAGGCCTTTGACGTGGTGCGCAGCATGCTGGGCGATGGCGTCGCCAGGCACCTGGTCATCGAGCGCACGGACCACGACAACTACGCTCTGGTCTACAAGCGCTATGGCGACCTCGAGAGCACGCGCGAAGTCGCCAACAAGCACAACGCGCTGCTCAAGAGCAAAGGACTGGCCGCATCGTTCATCCAAGAACAGAGCTTTCAGCTGGTGTACGACGGCTCCACCGACATCGCGACCGCGGAGTCTGTCGCCAAGGCAATCGAAGAGCCCGAGGTCGAGCCCGAGCCGCAGCCAGTCATCGAGCCCATCCGGGTCGAACAGGTGCCCGAGACGCTCGGGTTTGCACTCGCCGAAGGCACCTCCCCACTGCGGGACACCATCAACGAATACATCCAGTCCCTGCGCAAGAGCGGCCGGGTCGATGGCGATGAACACACGGCCTGGCTGGTCTACGACCTCACCACCGACACCACCCTGGCTGCGATCAACACCGACGAAGCCCTGCAGTGCGCCAGCATGGTCAAGCCGTTCGTTCTGCTGGCCTTTATGCACCAAGTCAGCGAGGGCCGCTTCATCTACGGCTCGGTGAGCAAGGCCAAGTGCGAGGCCATGATCCAGCGCTCCAGCAACTCGTCGACCAACTGGGTCATCGGCAAGGTCGGTGGACCGGCCGCGGTTCAGGCTGTGCTGGACACGCACTACTCGCAGATCTGCCAGCACACATCCATTGTCGAGACCATCGCCAGCAATGGCCGCACCTACAAGAACAAGGCCAGTGCGAGCGACTACGGCCGGTTCCTGCGGGCTCTGTGGAGAAACGAGCTGCCGAGCTCCAAAGAGATGCACCGCCTGCTCAATCTGCCCGGCCGAGACCGGCTGTACAGCGGTGCTCCCAGCATTCCCGTCGGCACCACCGTCTACAACAAGACCGGCAGCACGGCCCGTCTGTGTGGAGACATGGGGATTCTCGTT
>CAYYHT010000018.1:0-25397 GCA_964471355.1 uncultured Enterobacteriaceae bacterium | reverse complement strand
CTTGGCCGTGGGGGGCAGGGAGCTTGCGACCGGACGGGTCCCCGCGGCCAACTTGCAGGGAGGGTGCCGTAATATTGAGATCATTTCTTGAGGGACTGCAGCGAGAACATGCCGTCGTCCAGGTCGGGTGACAGGTCCAGTTCCAGGTACTTGAACACGGTGTACTCGCCTTGCTTGTCGTGGGGCTCGATGCGGAAGGTCATGGCCGTCGGCTGGCCGTCGATGTCCTGTACGTCTTCAAAGGACATGGTGCGCACCTTGACGCCGTCCTCGTCGTAGAAGACCTGGGCCTTGGGCACCAGATCGGGCCTGACCGTGAACTCGACCCGTCCCCACACCACCGGCGTGTCTTCATGCGGAGTGCATGCGACGACGTACAGGTCGGCGGGTTCGGCCGCCAGGGTCGAGGTCAGCGCGCAGTCGTAGTCCTCGCTGAACCGGTACTCTTTGACCAAGTCGTCATTGGACAGGTGGCTGCCCATCCAGGCGCCGCTCATCATTCCCGCAGGCACCTTCATGGTGCGGTCCACCTTGGGCAGGTAGTTCCACAGGTTCTCGTCGACCTTGAGGGTGGTGACCCCGGCATCTTTGGCGGGCTCGAGGATGCGGATGAGAGACTTCTCGGTGCCCTGGCTCCACGTCTCCATCTTCATCGAGCGCTCGTAGCGCTTGGTCTTGACCTCCATCACGGCCATCGCATGGGAGGCCTGCTGCCGTCCCGCGTCGTCGACCGCTGTGAGGATGGCCTCGAGTGAGGGTTCATCGGCCAGGGCAGGGGAGGCTAGGAGGAGTGCTCCCGCTCCCACTCCACAAGCAGCTCCTCGAAGTGCTCTTCGAAGCGGCTGTACAGGTCGTGCATGCCCACCAGCCGGCTGGTGTCGTGCGTGCCCTCGAGCCGATGAATGCTTCCGGCCACCAGTGCTCGCACTGCCGACATGTGCTTCATGTGTTCGGTCAACGTCTTGTGCCACGCGTCCTCCGCGATCTGAAAGTAGCTGGCCCGCTCGCCGGCGACGTGCACCTTCTCGAGCAGACCCATCATGATGAGCATTCGCGTGTTGGTGCTGATCGTACCGCTGGTCGTCTGCAGCTTATCCATCAGCTGCTGAGACGATTGATGTGCGGGCTGACAGATCAACAACCACCCCAGAATGCGGCCCATCATTCGCGACGCGCCCGCACCTTCCCAGTGCAGGCCCATGTCGTTGATGAATCGGTCGTCCGGGGTTCGCTTGGTCATTCCAATTCTTTGTACTCACTAAGAGTTCAAAGTGCAACTAGAATTGGCGGAGATCGTCGCTTTAGGACGGGCCCGGTGGCGCTCGCAGGGACTTCAGGAATGTGATGGTCGCTTCCCTCTGCGCCGGCGTCGCGTCGACAAAGCGGGCTCGTGAAGCTGCGGCCTCACCGTCGTGGGCGAGGATGGCCTGTGCGATGGTGCGTGCCCGCCCATCGTGCATGTAGGGAGCGCTGTCCCGCAATCCCCAGAGTGGGGGCGTTCGCCACTCCGAGGGGGTGGCCTTGCGCTTGATTGTGGCGCGGCTGAATCCGAAGCTGCCGTATCCCTGCCCATCAGAAGACAACGCCCTGCCCATGTCGTGCAGGAGCAGGTCGCTGAACAGTCCCTCCACCTCGCTCACCTGGGGCGTGTGGCACGTGGCGCAGCCCTGCTCGGTGAAGTGGGAGTAGCCCTCGAGCACCCCCGGGTCGGTGAGCGCCATGACCGGAGACGGCAGATCGGACACAAAGTCAGCCAGCGCCTGGACCTCGGGCTCCTCGATGTCGAGGCCTCCGGGCTGTCCCGGTTGGTCGCGCGTCGGCGTCTGCAGCCCGAGCTCATTGGCGCAGGCGCCGTGTACGAAGGCGATCAGCGATGCGGTGTCGCCCTTCCAGCCGAAGCGCGCGACGTTTCCATCCACGTCGTGGGGCACGCGCCCGCTGACCCCAGGAAAATCGGGGTAGCTGGTGGCCGCGAGGGCCTCGATGGCCGATGCGGGAATGGTGTCGATCGCGCCATCCCCAAACAAGGCCGGTGTGTTCCGCTCACTCACGGTCCCCGACCCGCGCCGCGAGAAGATGTCCCCAAAGTTGTGAGCCGCCGCCCGGTTCAGCGGAGGCGAGGGGGCGTGACGGCTCTGCACATTCCGTCCCTCTATTTCACCCCTGAAGGCCGCCGAGAGCGGCATGCTGATGATGGCGATTCCGCTGGCCCTGGGCATCGGGAACACGAGATCTGTGAAGCGCTTTGCCAGGCACGTCTCCACCGCTTGATTGTCGAGCGTGCTGGTCTTTGGTGCGGCCTGGCTCACGGTGCCGTCCGGGTCGACCACGAAGCGGATCGTGATCTTGCCCGACAGAAAGTGCCTCTTCCTCATGGCCGGGTTGAAGCAGCTGTGCATGCCCCGCAGACCGGCCCGAGTGACGCCCTCGACCGACTTGTTGTCGATGGAGCCCAGGATGATCGGATCCCGCTCGATGCGCAGCAGTCCCACGGTGTCGCCAACATCGGTCTCGTCGAATGCCGCCTCGAACTCGCCGTCGAGGTTCGCCTGCAGAAAGCGCTCGTGCTGTGCCTGCCTTGGAGAGGGCTCGGAGGGTTCCTCTTCCGGTTGTCGGGCTGGCGGCGCCTCGGGGACTTCCACGACGCCAAAGGGCGCAGTGACGCGATGTCGCACGCCAGCTGAGGTGACGACCACGTTGTCGTGATTGCCTCCGGCTCCTCCGACACCGCCCTGTGCGTGACAGGCCACGCAGCTGGTGTCGTTGAAGGTCGGGCCGAGGCCGTCGCCGAACGCGGAGCGAGGGTCCTGTGTGACCCACTCCCGGTTGAACAGCTCCTCTCCGTCAGGTGAGCAGTCACCGAGTCGAGCTGGATCGAGCGCATGCCCTTGGACTTGTTCACAGGTGGACAGTACGGGGGCTTGCGACGCTGGCGCGCTTGCAGACAGAGCCACCAACACCAACACGGCGCCGGGGGCCCAACGGGGGACAGGCATTGAGACCTCCACCCGATGCGACCCTAGAGCTCCGTCTGGGTTCGCCGCTTACGCGATGTTTACAGAGGGCATGGGCACTGGCGCGGATCCGCGGGCGGTGACATTTCGAGACGAGACGAATCGTCTCATAAGTAGTGCCATTGCCGTCCACGGTCCTAGAGTTGGAGAAACGGAACGCGACGTCTCGTATTGGTCCGGAGTCCCCGATGATCACCAACCCGCTCTCAACCGCGCTCGGAGCCGACATTGAGTCCTCCGCCGACTTAGCCGAGGCTGCGCGCCCGGCCCTGGTCGTCTTCCTCGTGGCGCTGCCGTTGTCGCTGGGGGTGGCCCTCGCCAGTGGAGTCCCTCCGGCGCTCGGGCTCGTCTCGGCCATCGTCGGTGGCTTGGTGGTGGGCCGGCTGTCAGGCAGTCCGCTTCAGGTGACCGGACCCGCCGCCGGCCTGGCCGTCGTCGTCTGGGAACTGGTTCAGACCCACGGACTCGCAGCCCTGGGTGCCATCGTCTTCTTGGCTGGCTTGATTCAGTTGGCCGCTGGCTTTGCGGGATTGGGGCGGTACTTCCGCGCGGTCTCCCCGGCTGTCGTTCAAGGCATGTTGGCCGGCATCGGTTTGCTCATCCTCACGAGTCAGGGTGCGGTCGCGTTTGGTGCTGGAACCGCAACAGCAGTTGTCGGCGGCCTGACCATCGCTGCCATGCTGGGCTGGGAGGCGTACCGTCCCGAGCGTTACAGCGCGGTTCCCGGGGCCCTCGTCGGTGTCGTGCTGGCATCGACTGTGGCGCTGCTCTTCTCTCTTCCGGTCGGCTTTGTTGAGCTGCCCTCTGACCTGGTTGGCTCGGTGGCAGTGTTGTCTCCTGCTTCGATCTTCGACGCGCTGCGCTCGCCTGCCATCTGGATGAGTGCCGGTGCCCTGGCTGCTGTGGCCAGTGCCGAGGCAATGCTCTCTGCCACCGCTGTCGACGCCATGCACGACGGGGTACGCACCGACTACGACCGCGAGTTGATGGCCCAAGGCGCCGGCAACATCGTCTCGGGCTTCTTGGGGGCCCTGCCCGTCACCGGCGTGATGGTCCGGTCTTCGGTCAACGTGCAGTCCGGTGCCCAGGACCGACTCCCCGGCATGATGCACGCCGCTGCGCTGCTGGTGCTTGTCCTGACCGTTCCCTTCCTGCTGCAGGCGCTGCCCGTTGCCGCCTTGGCCGCAGTCCTGGTGGTCACTGGCTGGAGACTTCTGGCGGTCGACAAGGTCGTCGCGCTCTGGAACTTGGACCGGACCGAGGCCATCATCCTGATGTCGACCGCACTGGCCATTGTGGGCACCGACCTGCTGTCGGGCGTGCTCATCGGCTTGGGTCTGGCTGGCGCTCGATTGCTGGCCCGAGCGGTTCGCTTGGACCTGGTGGTCAATACCGATGACGACGACCAGCGCGTGACGTTGACCCTTAGGGGCGAGGCGACCTTTGTCGGGGTACCCGAGCTGGCTGATGCCTTGCAGGCGGTCCCCGAGGGGTACGCCGTCTCGGTCGACCACGCCGAGGTGACCTACGTGGACCACGCAGTCATCGATCTGCTGCAGACGTGGGAGCTGAACAGCACTTCTCGTGGCAACTCGCTCGAGACCGAATGGCCAGCACTGTTGGCCCGCTACGTCGATGGCGACGCGCCAATTGCCCGCGGCATGGCGGCTTAGGAGTTAGAATATGGCCATGGGAAGGAAGCGCAGCGAGTCTTGCCGACTCAACATCCTCGAAGCAGCCGCCGCCTTGATGGAGGAAAACGGCTACCTCGGCCTCACGGTCGAAGATGTCGCAGCCCGCGCCAAGGCGGGCAAACAGACCATCTACCGGCATTGGGGTGGCAAGCAGCGTCTGGCGCTCGAGGCCTTTGCCTACAAGGCCGCGACCAAGATGGAGTACCCCGACACGGGCTCACTCGAGGGGGACCTGCATGACCTGCTCGGCCAGATGGCCTGCGGCCTGTCGATGCCTCACAAAAAGGCGATGCTCGGCGGACTGATTGCAGAGGTTCAGGTCAAGCCCGAGCTCGGTCAGACCTTCCGCGACAGCTTCGTGGCGGTCCAGCGCAACGGACTCAAGATGGTGTTTCAGCGGGCGATTGCTCGCGGCGAAGTGCCTCCTGAATCAGACCTCGACGTGCTTGCAGACATGTTCTATGGGCCGATGTGGTACCGATTCCTGATCAGCGGCGCGCCAATGGACGCCCACTTTGTCGACGGCCTGACCCAATGCGTCTTGCGGGCCGCCGGTGTCAGTCCGGTGGCCACGTCAGCCTAAGGCCAGCCTTTAAGTTGCCCGACAGCTTGTGAGACAGGCGCAGCCCCGTTCGACTCACGGACGGGTCGTGCGTAAAGCAGCCTCCCATGACGACGCGTCCGCGGTTCTGCCGGCCTCGCCACAGGCTGCTCGTGTACTCGAACACGCCGCCCACCGCACTGAACAGGCCCGCATCGCCCTGGGCGCCGAATGCACGGGCGGGCAGTGGGCGCTCGACGCCGGTCTCCGACGTCACCGCGGCACCGCGTACCCAATAGTCGCCCCAGGGCCACAGGCGGCCGTCCAGCCCGCGGGTGGCCTTCTCCCATTCCGAAGCCGAAGGCAGGCGGCCTCCAGCCCATGCGGCATAGCTGTCCGCATCAGAGGGCCAGATGTTGTAGACGGGGGCGTCGGGCCGGTCGGCAGGCGGAGTTCGCTCGATACCCCATTGCGGAAGGTAGTGGGCGTCGATGCGGTCGTCTGGGTTTGCATCCAGGAAGCGTCCCCAGTCCGCGTTGGTGACTGGTGCCCGCGAGATCCAGAACGGCTCGGCCACGTGTCGAATCAGCAGCGGGCGTTCGTCCGAGGAGTGGTCGCCCCCCGAGACGTAGTTGCCTCGGGGGATTCTGACCCGGTCTCCGTCGTAGATCACGGGCATCTTGCCGACTTGGCCCACCAAGAAGGCCCGGGTGGCCTCGGACAGGTGCAGCCCAGTCAACTCATCGGGACCGTGGCCTTGGTTGGCCAGCACCCGAGGCGCAATCCACGTCGAGACCAAGAACTCGTAGACGCTGCGGTGGCCCAGTCGCAGGCGGCCATCGAGATCGGTCACCAACAACGCACTGCGCAGACTGCTGGGCAGCTCGAGCTCGGCGACATCGCCCGCACAGAAGCTGGCTCCCTCGCTGGACACACCGGTGTCGCGGAACGCGCGCCAGCACAGGCCGACGAGACGCTCCATCGCCACGTCATGACCCTCGCCGGTATCTAGAGCATGGCGAATCCAGGCATCGAACACTCCCCACGGCTGAATGGGCCTGCCGGGCTCGATGAACGGCCACGCCGCTTCGACCACATGCAGCAGGATGGGCGAGGTGACCAGTTGCTCGAGCCCTTGAACGCTCTCGAGCAGCTCGGCACCGCCGGGACGGGCCGACAGGGTCTGGCGCACAAAGGCGAGGGGCAGTGGGTCGATGCGCAGCAGGGTGATGTGCTCGAGGCCAAGCACGTCGACTTGGTCTGGTTCGGGCTCGGCCTCGTCGGTGCGAAAGTGGCCGGGTCGCGAGGTCAGCACCCAGCGTGGACCCGCACAGGCGGTCACTTCGGTGAAGAAGGAAGAAAATCCACGCTCGCCGGGACGCGCGACCTCATCGAGTCCATCGAGCAGCAGCACGCGCTCACCGCTGGCCGCCTCATTGCTGCGCTGGCTGCCGAGTGCGGTCAGTAGGCCCATCTGCACGTTGCTCTGTCGCGCCACCTGCCGAAGAGGAACGACGCTGCGCAAGGGCATTCCGTCGATGGCGGCCTCTGCGCAGTCGTTGCAGAGCGTCGTCTTGCCGCTGCCGTAGCTGCCCAGCACCACCAGACCCGGCGGACCCTGTCCGTTGAGGTGCGCCTCGAGAGCGTCGGTGAGCAACCCGGCGGGCGTGTGAGTGACCTTGGTTCCGTCCCAGGACAGCCGAGTTGCAGTGAGGGGGATGCGCATGAACAGCGGTTTAACACAGGCGTGACAGACGGTGACAGAGATTCTGCTTGCATAGTTAGTGAGCGCTCACTAACTATGTGGCTACGAGGTAAGTGAGCGCTCACTAACTATTGCCTCGTCCGGAGAGCCCATGGCCAGACCCAGGCAATTCACCGACGAGGAAATCCTCACCGCAACGCGCGAAGTCGTGCTGCGCGAGGGGCCGTCGGTCTCTACCACCGTCATCGCCAAAGAGATTGGGCTGTCCCAAGCCGCACTCTTCAAGCGGTTTGGCACCAAGGCTTCCCTGATTGGGCGCGCTTTGATTCCCGCCGAGCCCATGAGCATCGCCGCTGGGCTGATGGACGGACCCGATGACCGCCCCATCGACGTACAGCTGAACGAGATCGGCACCACCTTTCAAAAGACGCTGACCAAGATTGTGCCGCTCATGATGGCGCTCAAGAACAGCGGCATCAACATCCACGACTTGGCGCTCGAGATTCCGGTGCCGCCGCCGGTCATCCTGCGTCTGGCCATCATCGAGTGGCTCAAGCGCGCCGAAGCCCAGGGCCGGTTGCGCGCCCTGGACCACGAGGCCACAGCCCAGCTGTTCATGGGGGGACTGGCCTCTCGGGCGATGTTGCGGCACATGCTGGGCGAGCGCTCGCAGTTCGCCCAGACCGACGAGGCGTTCGTCGCCGGGGCCATCAACACCATCTGGAACGGCATCGCGCCCGTGGAGGCGACATGAGCCTGCTACTGCTCGCCCTCGCACTGGTCTCGCCGGCGTCCGCCGACGCTCCATACTGGGAACAGCTCGACGACCCGGGCCTAGTCCAGGCCATCGACATCGGCGTGTCGAAGAACGGAGATGTGGCTGCCGCCTGGGAGCGTGTCGCCGCTTCCAAGGCCATGGCCCGTCAAGCGCGAGCCCCGCTGCTTCCCCAAGCCAGCGTCACCTATAGCAACACCGTCCAGCCCAACAATCCGGGCTTTCAGTTCGGCCTAAGCGGAGGCTTGGGGGCTCCCGACCCCGATGCCCCCGACACCACGCGCTCCGGCTCGTACGGCCTGTCTGCAAGCTGGGATGTCGACATGGGCCGCAGCTACACCGCCCTGCGAGCCAGCACGCTCGATGCACGGGCGGCGGGCAGCGACCAAGATGCGGCCGCGATGGCGCTGGCCAACCGCATCGCTGGTGTCTGGTACGACTTGGTGGCTGTCGAGCAGCGGCTGGTCATCGTGCGCAAGCAGATCGAACACCAAGAACGCATGCTCGAAGTCATCGAGATGCGCTTCGAGCGAGGCGAGGCCACCGGTCTGGACGTCTTGCAGCAGCGCCAACAGGTGGCTGCAACCCGCACCCTTCTGCCGACGCTGAGCAGCTCGCACAGGGTGCTCGAACAGCAGCTTGCGGTGCTCCTGGGTCAAGACATCGGCGCCGAGCTGCCAATGCGGCCCTCCGAACTGCCCGACGTGCCCAGCCTGGACGCGACGTTGCCAGACGACCTGCTGGCCGGGCGGCCTGATCTCGCCGCAGCCGAGGAGCGCCTGGCTGCCGCTCGGGCTCGAAAGTACTCGGCCACCCTGTCGTCGTTGCCGACGTTCCGTCTGAACGGATTTACGGGCACCCAGTTCACCGACTTCGGTGAGTACGCGACCCGGAAATACTGGAGTGTCGGAACCACTGCGAGCCTGCCACTGTTTGCCGGCGGGCGCGTCTACGAAGGCGTGCGAGCCGCTCGCGCCAATGAGCTGGCCGCAAAGCACACCCTGGACCAGGCCAAGCGCAACGCGGACGCCGAGGTGCAGGGCGCCATCGCTCGAGCCGAAGAGCAGCGAAACTACGTCGCTGCGGTGCAAGCACAGCGCGATGCTGCCACGCTGGCTCATGAAGCCGCACGGCAGCGCTACAAATCAGGCTCAGCGGCCTATATCAACCTGCTCAGCGCGTCGAACGCCGAGCTGCAAGCCGAGCTCTCGGCCGTTGCAGCCCAGCGCGACTTGCTGGGCATCCATCTCGATCTTGCAGACGCCCGCGGCGGCGCCTGGACCCACCAACTCGGTGAGAGGGCAGCACGATGAACACCATGAAAGTACTCACCCGAGTCGTCCTGCCGGTCGCCATCTTGGCGATGGGCCTGTTTTGCGCCGTGACGCTGGTCAAGCTGGCGCCCACGGCCGAGCGCGGCGAGCCGCCTGCGCGTGTGTCCACGGTTCAAGTGATGGTGCCCAAGCAGGCCGTTCACGTGGCCCAGATCGAAGCCACTGGTGCGGTCACCGCCGAACAACAGATCGTACTGACCCCCGAAGTGGGCGGCAAGGTGGTCTGGGTCAGCGACAAGATGAGGACCGGCGGGCGCTTCGCCAAGAACGACGTGCTCGCCCGCATCGATGGGCGTGACTACGCCATCGCCGTCGCCCAGGAAGAGAGCCGGGTGCGCCAGGCCGAGCTGGAATACCAGCTTGAGCTCGGTCGCCAGGACGTTGCCAAGCGCGAATGGGAGCTGCTCGGCGACAAGGGAGCCAGCAGCGACCTGGCCCTGCGCGTGCCTCACTTGGCCCTGGCCGAGCAGAGCCTCGAGGCCGCCAAGAGTGGCTTGAAGCGCGCACAGCTCAATGAGTCCCGCACCTCGCTGCGGGCTCCCTTCAACGCCATTGTCGTCACCGAGAACGTCGACGTCGGGCAGGTCGTGGGCGCTGGAACCCAGGTCGCCACGTTGATTGGCACCGACGCCTTCCGCATCGAGGTCAGCGTGCCAGTCGAGCGGCTGGGCATGCTGCGCGTTCCCGGTACAGATGGGGGCGCAGGTTCTCCGGCTCGGGTGGTGCACAAGCTCTCGGATGGCATCGAGGTCGTGCGCACCGGTCACGTCAGCGGATTGGGTGGGCAGCTCGACCCGCAGACCCGGACCGCCAAGGTGTTGGTCAGCGTGGACAGCCCGCTCGACCCCGAACAGGGCAGCGAGGTGCTGTACGCCGGCGCCTATGTCACCGTGCACATCGCCGGAGAACCGGTTCCGGGAGCCTTCGAGATTCCCCGGCGCGCGGTTCGCGACGGGCACTTTGTGTGGGTTGCCGACAAACAGGACACCTTGCGCAAGCGCTCGGTCGGCATCACCTGGCGGGGCGAGAGCAACGTCTATGTCACCGAGGGCTTGAGTCCGGGTGACAGGGTCGTGGTGTCGCCGCTGCCGCTGCCGGTCGAGGGCATGCCGCTCGAGGTCAGCTCGTCAGCCGGCGGTGCCGTGGGCGATGCCGGAAGGGCGCAACAATGAACGCCGCAATTGCATGGATGAGCCGGAACTCGGTCGCGTCCAATCTGCTGATGGTCATCATCTTGGTGGCGGGCTTTGCGGGGCTGTTCTCGGTCAAGCAAGAGGTCTTCCCCGAGTTCACCCTCGACATCGTGACAGTGGGCGTGCCGTACCCCGGCGCCAGCCCCGAGGACGTCGAGCAGGGCATCGTGCTGGCAGTCGAAGAGGCCGTGCGCGGTGTCGACGGGGTCAAGCGCGTCACCTCCAGCTCGTCAGAGGGAGGAGCGGCCGTCTCGGTCGAGCTGTTGTTGGGAGCCGATGGCAACAAGGCCCTGCAGGACATCAAGGCTGCGGTCGACCGAGTGAACTCCTTTCCTGAAGAGGCCGAGAAGCCCAGCGTCGTCCTCGCCAGCCGCAAGGCAAGCGTTGTGCACGTCGTGGTCAGCGGAGCCGGACAAGATGTCGCCACCCTGCATGCGGTGGGCGAAGTCGTGCGAGGGCGCATGCTCGAGCGCGACGACGTCACCCAGGCCGAGCTGTTTGGCGTGCCCCCGCTCGAGATTGCGATCGAAGTGTCCCGTACAGACCTCGAGGCCTATGGTTTGACCTTGGGCGACGTGTCGAACGCGATCAACCGCGCCAGCTTGGATCTGCCAGCCGGCTCCCTCGAGACCAAGGGCGGGCACTTGTTGGTGCGCGTCGATGACCGCCGCGTCGAGGGCTCCGAGTTCGAAGACATCGTCATTCGCTCGGTCGTTGGCGGCGGCGAGATCAAGCTGGGAGACATCGCCAGAGTCAGTGATGGCTACGTCGACAACGACCAGGCCTATTCCTACAACGGCGACCCCGCGGTGCGGGTCACGGCCTACCGCGTGGGCAACGAGTCTCCCCAACAGGTCAGTGATGCCGCACAGGCGGTCATGAGCGAGCTGCGGGCCGAGCTTCCCGAGAACATTCAGCTGTCCGTCTGGGACGACGACTCCGAGATGCTGCGAGACCGCATCGACCTGCTGGTCCGCAACGGTCGCACCGGTCTGGTCCTGGTGCTGCTTGTCCTGGCTTTGTTCTTGAACCTGCGCCTGGCCTTCTGGGTCTCGCTCGGCATCCCCATCAGCTTCATGGGCGCGTTCATGCTCATGCCTGGCCTCGATGTGTCGGTGAACATGGTGTCGCTCTTCGGGCTCATCGTCACGCTCGGCATGGTTGTCGATGACGCCATCATCGTGGGCGAGAACGTCTATACAAAACGCGAAGAGGGCATGGACTCCCAGCAGGCGGCCGTCGAAGGCAGCACCGAGATGGCCATGCCGGTCACTTTTGCCATCCTGACCACCGTCGCCGCCTTCTCGCCGCTGCTGTCCGTGCCTGGTGTCATGGGCAAGATCTTCCGCATCCTGCCCATCATCGTCATCTCGGTACTGGTGTTCTCGCTCATCGAGAGCTTCTTTGTCCTCCCTGCTCACTTGGCTCACGAGCGCGACCCCGCCAAGAGCTGGCGCATCACCAACTTCATCGCGGGCTGGTACATCTGGGAGTTCATCGAGACGATTCAGGGCCACGTCAGCCAGGGCCTGCAGTGGTTCACCAGCAATGTGTACGAGCCCATGCTGCGCCGGACGCTGCACCAGCGCTACATCACCTTCGCCGTGGCCGTGTCTGTCTTCTTCTGGGCGGTGGGCATGGTGGTCAGCGGACTGCTGCCCTTCAACTTCTTCCCGGTGCTCGAGGGCAACGTCGTCAAGGCCAGTGCGCGGCTGCCCTACGGCACTCCCGTCGAGCAGACCGCCGACATCCAGCGCTTGCTCGAACAGAGCGCCATGGCGGCGGTCGAGCAAAACGGCGGTGAGGCGATCTTCCGCGGAATGTTCACCAAGCTGGGCGAGGGGCCGTCTGGCGGCGGTCCCGGAGGCCGCCCAGGCGAGCTAGGCAGCCACCTGGTCAGCGTCGAGCTCGAGCTGGTGCCCAGCGAGGATCGAGACGTGTCCAGCCTGGCCGTCAGCGATGCGTGGTCGCAGCTGACGCCGCCCATCGCAGGGGTGGAGTCCCTGACCTTTTCGTCCAGCACGGGTCCCGGCGCCGGTGCCGCCGTCGCCGTCCAGCTGATTCATCGCGATGTGGACGTCCTGGCCGATGCATCCCGTGCGCTCACCGAAGAACTGGGAACCTACCCGGCTCTCACCGACATCGAGAACGGCTACGCCTCGGGCAAACCGCAGCTGTCCTTCCACCTCAAGCCCGAGGCGCGCTCGCTGGGGCTCACCAGCTTCGACATCGCTCGGCAGGTCCGCAGCTCCTTCTACGGCGCCGAGGCCCTGCGCGAGCAGCGAGGTCGCAACGAGCTCAAGGTCATGGTCCGCCTGCCCGAGAACGAGCGCATCAGCGAGTACGACATCGAACAGCTGCGCATCCGCACGCCGGCCGGTGGCTGGGTCCCGCTGACCCAAGTCGCCACCTTCGAGCGCAGCCAGTCCCCGACTGAGATCAAGCGCGAGGACGGGCGCCGTGTGGTCGAGGTCAGTGCCGAGCGCGCGCCTGGAGTGGTCTCTGCCCGCGAGGTGCTCGAGAGCCTGAACGACAAGGTCTACCCCGACCTCATCGACACCTACCCCGGCCTTGAGATCCAGCTCGTGGGCCAGCAGCGAAGCCAGGCCGAGTCCCTGGGCGCCCTGGGCCGCAACGCATTGATTGCCCTGTTCGTCATGTACGCACTGCTCGCCATTCCATCGCGCAGCTACCTGACGCCGCTGGTCATCATGAGCGCCATTCCCTTCGGCTTCGTCGGTGCGGTCATGGGCCACATCGTCATGGGCTATGCCCTGTCCATCATCAGCATGTTCGGCATCGTCGCCCTGGCCGGCGTGGTCGTGAACGACTCGTTGGTGTTGATGGATGCCACGACGCGACAACGGGAGGAGGGGGCGACGGCACTCGAGGCGATTGTGTATGGCGGCACCCGTCGCCTGCGCCCCATCCTGCTCACCTCGCTCACCACCTTCTTTGGCTTGGCGCCAATGATCTTCGAGACCTCGATGCAGGCCCGCTTCCTGATTCCGATGGCCATCAGCCTGGGCTTCGGGGTGCTGTTCGCCACGTTCATCGTGCTGCTGGTGGTGCCCGCGGTCTACCTCATCATCGAGGATGTGCGCGTGGTGTTCGGCTTCACCGAGGCCGCGCCCACCTTCGGCTTGGACCCGGACGCCGAGGGCCTCGTGGGCGGAGCGTCCGCGGTCTGATGGACAAGGCCCGCACAGCCAGCCGGTGGTTGCTTGCGGTGGTGATGGTGGTTGCGGGAGCCAACCACTTTCTGTCGACCGACTCCTACATGTTGATGATGCCGGCGATGCTGCCCTTCAAGCTGCAGTTGTTGTGGCTAAGCGGGGTCCTGGAGATCGTGGGAGGACTGGGTCTGCTGCATGAGCGAACGCGCCTGTACGCAGTCTATGGACTGATTGCTCTGCTGCTCGCGGTGTTCCCGGCCAACATCAATCAGGCCATGAACAACATCGTGGTGCCCGGACTGATCGAAGAGACCTGGCAGATGTGGGCGCGCCTGCCCGCGCAGGCGGTCTTCATTGGCTGGGCATGGTGGGTGAGGCACGACCCCGTGAAGTAGGATGGCGTCGTGCCGGACGTCTCCCTAGGCCCCTTCTTGCTCACAGAACCACTCGCGCGCGGTGGCATGGGTGAAGTGTGGAGTGCGCGGCATCCGGACATGAATCTGCGGGTGGCCGTCAAGGTCCTGACCGGCAAGTCGGCACGAGAGGACCGGGCCGTTCAGTCCTTCCGCAACGAGATGCGCTCTTTGGCCGGACTCGATCACCACACGGTCGTGCACCTGTTCGACCACGGCCTCATCGACGAGAGGGCGTGCAAAGCCACCGGCGGCCGGCTCATCGAGGGCAGTCCCTACATGGTCATGGAGTTCGCCTCGGGGGGCTCTCTGTCCGACCGCACCTCGGTGTTCACCTGGCCCGAGCTGCAGGGCACGCTGTTCTCGGTGCTCGATGCGCTGGCTCATGATAACAGTCGAGGAGTGGTCCACCGCGACCTCAAGCCCGGCAACCTGCTGATCTGCACCGAAGAGGACACCCGGCCGGGCATGAAGCTCACCGATTTTGGCATCGCCCACGCGGTCGATTGGCACGTCAAGAGCGGCGCTTTTGAGCATGTGGCCGGCACCCTGCACTACATGTCCCCCGAACAGGTCATGGGCAACTGGCGGGACTATGGCCCGTGGACCGACCTGTACGCGCTCGGCTGCATGGCCTACCGCATCACCACGGGCACCCTGCCATTCAGTGGGAACAAGGGACGCACGCTGCTGTTCGCCCAGCTGCGCGAACAACCGCCTCCCATCAAGGCCCCCCTGACCCCCATTCCAGATGGCTTCGAGGAGTGGATCCTCAAGCTGATGGCCAAAAACCCCATCGACCGCTTTACGCGTGCCGCCGACGCGGCGTGGGCCCTGGCCAATCTCGGAGACCCCGGAAACCGCGAGCCCGCGAAGTCCAAGGTCGTCGCCAAGGTGGACCAAGACGAGGACGACGAAGATGTCGATGACGAGCCGACCTTTGTGCCGGCCGATGCCAAGACCCGACTCAATCGCCGACCCGATGCCGGGCTGGTGGCGTCCGCGTCCAAGTCCGACGACCCCTGGAACTCCAGCGAGACCACCATCATCGGCGAGACGACCCGCCTGCACCTGCCGGTGGGCGCCCCGACATTCGGGGGCGATGTGCCACCGCTGCCCCGGGGATGGTCCAGAACCGAAGAGGCCCTCAAGTCGATGCGGGTGGTGGGTGCTGGACAGCGCCTGTACGGCCTGCGCGCGACGCCGCTCATCGGCCGAAAGAAAGAGCGTGACGCGGTCTGGAAGGCGCTGCGGGCGGTTCACCGGACCGAATCGCCGCGACTTGTCTACATCCACGGCGAGGCGGGAACGGGCAAGAGCCGGCTGGTCGAGTGGATCTGCGAGCGCGCCCACGAGGTTGGCGGCGCCGATGTCCTGATGGCGGTCCACGGCGAGCGAGGCGCCCCTGGCGATGGCATCCGCCGCATGGTCACGCGCTACCTGCAGACGATGCGGCTGGGCCGGGCAGCGGTCGAGCGACGGGTGCGTGAACACCTCGAGCGCAGCGAACCCGTGCGCGAGGACGATGTGTTCGCGCTTTCCGAGCTGTTGTCCCCGCTCGAAGATGACGAAGCCGAGCGCGAGGCCGACGAGATTCCGCGCCGCAGCGAGTCGGACACGAGCACCACCATGCGCTTGGTTCGCCTGCAGTCCGCCCGCGAGCGCCATCAGGTGGTCGGGCGTCTGCTCGAGCAAGCCGCCGAGAATCGACCGGTCATCGTCGTGCTCGAGGACGTGCACTGGGGTCCCGACACCATCAACTTGGCCGACTGGCTGGTGCGCAGCAAGGCCCCGATTCTGACCATCATGACCGGCCGCGATGACGAGTTCGCGGTGAGGGAAGATGCCGCCTACACCCTCGAGCTGGTGTTGGCCCACCGTCGCGCCAGCGAAGTCGAGATGCACACGCTGCCGGCGTCCGACCACCAGAGCCTCGTCGAAGAACTGCTCTTCCTCGAGAAATCCCTGGCTGCCCGAGTGGCCGAGCGCACGGACGGCAACCCCTTGTTTGCGGTGGAGCTGGTCGGGGACTGGGTCAATCGCGGCATCCTCAAGGTCACCGAGCAGGGATTTGTGCTGCGTGCGGGTCTCAAACCACGCCTTCCGGGCAGCCTGCACGAGGTGTGGGCCGAGCGCATCCAGCGAGCGATTGCCGAGCTGCCGGCCGACGCGTTCAGTTTCCTCGGACTGGCTGCGACCCTGGGCCAAGAAGTCGACGATGAAGAGTGGCAGGAGCTGTGCGACGACCCCGAGGGCCAAGCGGCCAAGTTTGGCTCGGCCCGAGGTCAGCGGGTGCTGTTCTCGCCAAAGAACGCCAGGCTCAGAGTCAAGCTGCTCGACGCACTGCTTGGGGCTCACCTGGCCATCGAGACTGACGAGGGCTGGTCCTTTACCCACGGCATGATCCGAGAGAGCCTCGAGCTCCGTGCCCGCGAGGACGGCGAGTGGAAGTCCGCCAATGCCGCCTGCGCCAACATGCTCGCCCGTCGCGGAGACAATGGTCAGCCGAATGTGGCCGAGCGCATTGGCCTGCACCTTGTCGAGAGCGAGCAGCTCGAAGCGGCCATCGACCCACTGATGACCGGGGTGACAGAGCGGGCGCAGACCTCTGGCTACCGGCCTGCGTTGGCCCTGCTGGGCACATGCGAAGACGCGATGCGCAGCTTGTTCTTGGAGCAGTCCGATGATCGGTGGGGACGGCTTTGGCTCATGCGTGCGCAGCTCGCTGCGGGCCGAGGCGAGCTGGCTGAGTCGACCGTGTGGACCGAGAAGACGCTGGAGCAGGGGGTCGACCACGGCTGGGAGCTGGTGCTGCGGGACGCTCGCTACCAGCGTGCTCAGGCCGCGCTGCGGCAGGGTGAGCTGACCCTGGCCCAGACCCACTTCAAGGCGATGCGTCAGGGCCTCGACCGCAAGTCGGACCCCATCTGGTTCGGCAAGAGCGTGTTCGGTCTGGCGGCGGTGCTGCGGCATCAAGGTGCCACAGACCAGGCCTATGAACTGTTTGGCGAGGCGGCTCGCCACTTCCAAAAGGCCCGCGAGACCAAGCTGGCTGCGGACTGCTGGCGCGAACTGGCGGCGCTCGAGTTGGCTTCATCAAGCGCGGGGTCTGCGCGGGGACTGTATCGAAAGGCCCTGAACGTCTACGAGACCCTAGGCGATCGAGCTCAGATTGCGACCTGCCTCAACGGGTTTGCCGAGTGCGCACGGCTCGACGGTGATCTGGAGGAGGCAGAGCTTGGCTACAAGCGTGCGCTGGCGCTGTACGAATCCATCGAAGGCGGGCAGGCCATCTTCCCCAAGGTCAACCTGGGGCTCGTCTACCTGCACCAGGACCGCTTTCAAGAGGCGTCGCGGGTCGTGCACGAGGTGCTCAAGGTGGCTGGGGAGCGCGGTCGCAAGCGGCTGGTGCTGGCGTGTCATGTGCTGCTGCTGGCCGTGGCCGGAGGCCAGAAGGAGTGGGCTGCGTGGGACAAGCACATTCGCTTCGCCGTGACGCTGCTCGACGAGCTGTCGATTGCCGATCCGGACAACGCCTGGGCGACGGAGTACGCCGGTGAGCTTGCAGAGAGGCAGCGCAAGCTCAACCGCGCGATGGACGCCTACAGCCTGGCCTTTATGCAGTACGAAAAGCTCGAGATGCCCGCCAAGACGGCGGCCATCGAGAAAAAACTCGGCGAGCTGCAGGGCAAGCTCTGAACCTAGGTGCGCAAGGCGAGGCGAGCTTCGCCTCGCCAAGACTAGGGCTCGAAGCGGTAGCCGGTGCCGTGCACGGTCAGGATGTGCCGAGGCTGGCTGGGCACGTCCTCGATCTTCTTGCGAAGCTTGAGGATCTGGTTGTCGACGGTGCGCGTGGTCAGGGCTGCGGTGTAGCCCCAGACATTCTCGAGCAGCTCGTCGCGGCTGACGTCGCGGCCGCGGTGAGTGATGAGGTACTCGAGCGTGCCGGCCTCGTGCGTGGTCAGGCGGCTCTCGTCTTCGCCCTTGCTCAAGATGCGGCGTCGAAGGTCGACGGTGACGTTGCCAAAGGTGAACGAGTCGGGAGTGCGGGGAACCTCGCTGCGGGTGCGCAGGCGAGCCTTGACGCGCGCGACGACCTCGCGGACCGAGAACGGCTTGGTGACGTAGTCGTCGGCGCCCATCTCGAGGCCCATGACGCGGTCGATCTCTTCGGTCTTGGCGGTGAGCATGATGACGGGAATGCCGGGGTAGTCGACCTTGATGCGACGCATCATCTCTAGGCCATCGATGCCGGGCAGCATGATGTCGCTGATGATCAGGTCGGGAGCGCGCAGCTGCACCTCTTCCAGGCCCTTTTCGGCGGTGTCAGCGTGTCGCACGTCGTAGCGCTCGGCTTCGAGGGCAGTGACGAGGCCCATTGCGATTGTGGTGTCGTCTTCGACGATGAGGATGGACGGGTTGGTCTCCATAGGGACCTCCTGAAGATGACGGAGGATATAGTCCGGGACCGCCTCGTGGGTACGAGGCTTGGGAGTTGCCGCTTGGCAGAGCGTTCATGGGCCACCTGGTTCTTCGGTATTTTGGCCGTGGTGGCGATTGTAAGCTTTGGCGTTCGCGTGGGCGGTTGGGCGAGTGTCTCTGAAGTTGCTCGCGACGTTCCGATCCCTTCGGTGAGCAATCCGCCGCTTGAGCTGTCTGTGGACCAGCTTCGAGAAAAGGGTCGGCTGGCCAAATGTGGGTCCGCTGATGTGTTCTGGTGGCGGGTGATTGAAGAGGTCGGCGATGACCTCGAGGCCTACAAAGCCATCGCCCAATGCCGTGGTGGCAGCGAGATCGAGGGCGTCTTGGCAGACACCCGCAACATCTTCGAGCAGTCCAAGGTGCTCGCCCTCGTTCCGCGCCTGCTCGACGAATTGCACGTCAAAGACCTGGTTCCCATCCTCGATGAGGTGCAGGTCAAGAAGGACAAGAGCGTCGTCGACTACCTGTTCATGAGCCGGGCGATGGAGCGCATGGGCGACCCGAAGGGAGCCGCCTCAGCGCTTCGCGATGCCATGAGCCTCGACCCCAAGAACAGCGACGTGCGCATGGCCTTTGGGCACCTGCTGGTCAGTCAGGGGCGAGTGGCCGAGGCGCGGCTCATCTTTCGCACGGCACTGCGAGAGGAAGGCAAGGGCGTGCGGCCGAGCCGGCTCTATGTCGTGGCGGTGGCCTTTCCCTATGCGTTCTTGTTCCTGATCTTCGCCCTGACCGGCTTCGCGTCAGTGGCGGCCACCCGTCGCGACAATCCCGGAATGATTGCCCTGACGACGACCCTTGAGATCACTCACGCCGTCGCCAGAAGGGTGATGCTGAGTTCGCTGGTGTTCACCGGCTGCTTCTTGGCGGTCGTCTTTCTGCAGACCGCCGACCGTGCGGCCTTTGGCATGCTGGGGCTGATGGCCATTGCTGCCATTGGCTGGCTGGTCTACTCGCCATTTCGCGAGCCCATCGCACAGCTAGTGGCCTGGCTCACGCAGGTCGTCAGCTCGACCTTTCGCGGCCGCATCTACAAGCGGCTGGCTTCGCGCACGGCGGGCGAACAGTTCGGCATCCTGGTCACGGTCATCATCACCATCACCTTCCTGGTGCCGCTCATCCCGAGCCTAGATGTGCGCCTGCTCATGCTGGTGCTGTTGTCGGTGATCTTGGTCTCGACTGTCGGCACGTTGATTCTGTCGATTCTCGACCACTTGGCCAGCCTGAAGATCACCCTGCGCTGGCTCGCCGTCAGCGGAACCATTCCGTTTCTGCTGTTCTTCCTCAACCTCGAGAGCGAGCGCCTGCTGGCCGGCTGGATGACCAAGGATGCCTGGGTTCCGGTGCTTGGCTATGCGGGCGTCTGGCTGGTCGGCGTGGCGTTGGCCTTGCTGTTGGCCCGCATTCTGTCTCGCAGCATTCTGTCCCCGCTCGACCAGATCATGGTCACGGTGGATGCGGTGCGGTCAGGGCACTTCGAGGCGCGCACGCAGGTGCGGCGCAGCGACGAGATCGGGCAGCTCGCTCATGCAGTCGACGACATGGCCGAGGGGCTAGGGCACCGCGAGCACATCAAAGAGACGTTCCGGCAGTACGTCGACCCCGCGGTGGCGGAGCGCCTGATGGAGCGGGACTCGGACATGGAGCGAGGCCGGTTGATGCGCGCCACGGTGATGTTCAGCGATGTGCGCGGCTTCACCACGTTGTCCGAAGGCCTCGAGCCAGCCGAGATCGTGGCCATTCTCAATGACTACTTTGGCCGCATGACGCCCATTGTGCAGCGCTACGGGGGCGTGGTCGACAAGTTCATCGGCGACGGCATGATGGCGGTCTGGGGAGCGCCGGTGCCGGTGGCTGGCGAGCATGCGGGCCAGCCCGAGCCGCTGCTGGCCACCAAGTGCGGACTCGAGATGCTGCAGGCACTCGCCGTCTTCAATGCCGAGCTCGAGGCGCGAGGCCTGGCGCCGCTGCAGATTGGCATTGGCATCAACGAGGGACCGCTGATTGCAGGCCCTCTGGGTTCACCCGAACGCAAGGAATACACCGTCATCGGCGACACCGTGAATACCGCAGCCCGCTTCGAGGGCGTGGCTCGGGGAGACCACCCGTTGGTGGTGGGCAAGACTGTGGCCGACGTCATTGCGGACCACCTGACCATTCAGGAACTCGAGCCCATGCAACTCAAGGGCAAAGCCGATGCAGTGCCCGTGTGGCGGGTCCTTCCCTAGGGGCAGGGACCGTCGGCAATCGCGCTGTTGCCGACGTTGTCGCCCATCTTGGTGACCGTCAGAATCTTGCACTTGTCGCCGTCTTTGGCGGCCCAGCTCCAGCTGTCGCCGTCTTTCTTGGCCTCGCCGAGCGTTGCTGGCAACGCCGCTTCGAAGTCCGCCCAGGGACGGAAGCCACGGGCTTCTTCCTTGGCCTTGGTGAGGTCTTCGACGCTCGGGCCGGTGGGGCCACCACACGCGGTGCTAAGCAGCAGGGCAATCCAGATCAGGTGCTTCATGTCGTACTCCCGGGGCGCGGCGATGTTCTCACCCGAGGGCAGGGATGCGCAAGGTGAAGCAGGCACCGCCGTCGACACCATCGGTGCAGTCGACGCGTCCTTGGTGTGCTTTGGCGATCTGCGCGACCTGAGACAAGCCCAAACCGTGGCCGCCGGACTTGCCTCGATTTGAGCCTTCGACCCGGACGAACTGCTGAAAGATGGACTTTCGCATGTCGTTGGGAACGCCGAGCCCATTGTCGGAGACCCGGAAGAGCACTTCCTTGCCCTCCTGAGTGACGGTGAACCACACTTGGCGGTCGGCACGGCTCTCGTTGGCGTACTTGATTGCGTTGTCCAAGAGGCAAGCGACGGCGTCTCGAACGGCGTTTGGGTCGCCCTTGATCTCGTCGGTGAGGTCGGGCTCGGCGTGCAAGACGATGCCCGCCTGTTCCATTCTGGGGCCCCAATCCTCGATCAGCATGAACGCGATTTCTTCGGGGTCGAAGGGCTCGGGATTGGGCACAGTGCGTTCCCTGGCCACGTTGAGCACCTCGTCGATTCTCCGGGTGAGCCGGTCCGCCTCCTCGACGATGCGCCCAGCCATTTCTGCCCGGTGCGCCTCGTCGCGCCAGATTCCGTCCTCGAGGTTCTCGGCCATGACGCGAATGCCCGCGAGCGGCGTCTTGAGCTCGTGAGTGACCCGGGTTGTGAACGCCCGCTGTCTCAGCAGCAGCGCCTCGGAGTTGGCCGATGCTTTGGTCTGTCCGTAGATGGCCAGCGTTCCCAGGATCATGACGAAGACGACGACAATGATTGGAATGACCCACTGGTTGGGGAGCCGCGCGAGCTCGGAGTCCAGCGCGGACTGCCGCATTCCCACCGACAGATGAGACAGCGTCCGGCTGAACGGCACCTTGGCGACGATTTCGCCGCCCCCGCGAACTCCGGCGACGTAGTTGTCATCGGAATCCATGATGGTGATGTATCGGTGGTAGCGGCGCATGCTGGACAGGAAGTCCGCCACCATCGACGGCTGATCGAGGGCGATGGCCGCACCCATCTCGCCTTCGCGAACCGCGCCGTAGTACAGCAGAAACGGCGTCTGGCGCTCGTACTGGTCGTAGATGAAGCGCGCACTGCCGGCGTCAGCACTCGACCTGGGCAAGATGCGGTCTTGAATCTCGCGCCATGCCCGCACTCTGCGCTCGGCTCGTGACAGCAAGATCTCCATGCGCTGGGCGTCCTTGATGCGCCCGTGGTTGCGCAGCTCGGCGATGACGGGCCAGCGCACATAGGTCAGCACCCCTTCGGCACTCGGCGCGTCGAGTGCGGTGATCTCGAGGCCGGTCTGCTCGTACAAGTCGAGGGCTTCGTCCTTGCGACCGAGCTCCATCAACAGCTGTCCACGCTGGGTGCGGTTGACGACCACGCGAAACGGCGCGATGCCCTGCTCGATTCCCCGGCGAACGGGCAGATCCGCCGAGAGTCCCGACGTATCGAGCGCCTTGATGGCTTGGTCGAAGCGCCGGGCACGCGCCAACAGTGTCGCGGCTTCTGTGGCGGCAACGAGCCGAACCGCTACCGGCTGCTCCGTGCACCCGTTCATGAATGCGGAGGCGACGAGGACGGGATCGGCGTCCGGAAGCAGCCAAATGACGCGCGCAGCCATGATGCAAGGGTTGTTCTGAAGTGACTCGGTGTCTTCTTTGGGCGCCACCTGCGGAAACAAGAAGGTGCCTGGGACCTGAATCTGTTGTTGCTGCAGCTGAACCATGCGCTGTGGAATGAACAGGTAGAGCGAGTCGAACCACGGCTGGCGTTTGCGCAGGGTCGACTGCACGCGAATGGTGGCTGTGGGGTCGACGGCGGCCGTATCGAGCCATTGCTCGAGCTGATCGGTGACCCGTGACTCCCAGACGCTGACCCGGTCGCCGATCTGCGCCTCGAGGTCTTCGAGCACGTGCGTCTGCATGTCGGTGCGGTACGTGAGGATGCGGTTGAGCGAGATACCGCCCAGCACCAGCAAGGCAACAGCCATGAACAGCAGCAGAGGGCGCTTCAGGAAGTGCTTGAACGCGGGCATCTGCCCTAAACGATAAGCCTAAAGGCCGGCGCGAGCGATCTCTCGAATCTCGAGTGGGCCTTCGGAGGACACCCTTCGCAGCGCTCGACGTACGCCCTGCACGCCTGCGGTGGGCAATGGACGACTGCGTAAGTTTTCGTCGAGCATGCGAACGAGCGCGTCTGCGGCCGTCGCACGGTCGGAGTGTGTGGCCGACTGTGTTCGCTCTGTCAGCACTTCGACAGTCAGCGCTTCGCCGCTGCGAACCAAGACTTCCAGCACCTGCGCTTCGTTGCGGTCGAGCGGACTGGCCTCTTCGAGCTCGAGCAGGCCCAACAGCAACCGCTCGGTGTCGACGCCAAATCCGTTCAGCTCATTGCCTGCTGCGACGTCGCCAGAGGCTGCCAGGGCTGCATAGGCGCGCACGGCAGCGCGTACCTGGCCAACCTCTTCGAGAGCCAGCGCGGACTGCAGCTGTGCCTCTGTGGATTGATCTCCGGCAGCGGCAGCGAGGGCACGGTGTGGTTGCCCCGTCGCCAGCAGGTGTTCGACGTCTCCGGCACCCGGGGTGGGAGCGGCCAGTCGCTTGTTGCCCATGACGCGCAGTGCATAGACCGCGCATAGGTGACCCTCGCTCGATGATTCCCCGCCGGCCGACACTTCACTGGCCAGATCACTCCACGATGGCAAGGTCGCGGCGAAGTCCTGTCGCTGAACCTCACGCATTCTCGAGCGCAGCTCATTGAGTGCCGAGACCGCCGCCGCTCGGATCTCGGAGCGCTCATGCCGCGCCAAATTGGCCAAGAGTGGGCGTTCAGCGGCGCCACCCTGCTCTCCGAGCGTCGCGATCGCCGTGATCACATGCACTTCTACGGGGACTTGGCCGGCGGGGTATCGGGACAGGGCGCTGGCAGCAGTATCGAGCGCGCCCCCCATTGCAGGCGTCGTCACAACCAATGCTGTCAGAAGCAACCACCAACGCATGGAGCGCTCCTTCCCCATGTTCATCGTACCGCAAACCGCTGGCATGCCGCTTGGAATCTGCGGGTTAGGCCGGGTACGAACCACCCCGACACCCTTGAGAGGCACTCTTGAACAGCCGCGTGGTCGTCTTCTTTGGCACTGGAATCTTCGCTTTGTTGGCCTCGGCGGCCACGATCGGTGGCTGCACCGCCGGCGCGCCCGATACGCCCGCCGACCCACACGGGGTAGCGGTCGAACCGCCGGCGCCGCCCGCTGAACCCCCCGCTGAGCCTCTGCCCGCTCCTAAGTGTGCCGCCAAGGCTCCGGCCGCCGCCAACAGCCTGTTGATGGTGCAGGCCTGGTTCGACATGCAGAACGGCAAGCCCATGCCGCAGCCGGCCAAGATGCTGATCTGGCGCAGCGGCGAGTCGGGTTGGACCAGCGAAGAAGTGCTCGATGAGGGCTCGAATGTCTTTCATAAAGCCGTGGTGTGGCGACAGGGTGTTCTCACCATCGGCGCGATGGGCGCGGCTCTGAAGCACTGGAAGAAAGAAGGCGACGTCTGGACCTCAACAACCTTGTTTGAGAAGTCCTGGGGCGGAAAGTTCGATCGATTGCGCGATTTAGAGATCGGCGACGTCAACGGCGACGGCAAAGATGATCTGGTGCTCGCTACCCACGATCAAGGCGTGGTCGCAGTCGGCAGCGAATCGGACGACGGCAAATGGACCTTTGTCGAGATGGACCAAGCGGCCGATCGTTTCGTCCACGAGATCGAGATTGGCGACGTCGATGGCGATGGCAAGAACGAGTTCTATGCCACCCCGTCGGACCGAAACCGGGCCAGCATGGAGTCACAGCCTGGCGGAGTGGTCCGCTACGACTGGGATGGCACCACCTATGTGCGCAGCTCGGTGGCCCAGTGGGATGTCAGCCACGCAAAGGAAATCTTGGTGGCGGACATCGATGGGGACTGCACCGACGAGCTGTACGCCGTGCGCGAGGCTCACACCAAGAAGGACGCGGCGGGTGCTGTCCAGATCATCGATCCAGTGCGCATCTTCCGGGTCAACAAGACCGCCGACGGCTGGCAGCAGACCGACGTCGCATCCATCGACGACAAGCAGATGCGCTTCATCGTGCCCGGCGATGTCGATGGCGATGGGCGCATGGACCTGGTCGCGGCCTCGATGAAGAAGGGCCTATTCGTCATGCGTCTGCAAGCTGGCAACGTGTTCAAGGCCGAGTTGATCGATGCGGACAGCGGCGGATTCGAGCACGCGACACACGTCGCCGACCTCGATGGCGACGGCAAGATCGAGATCTACGTGGCGGCCGACAAACAGAGCAAGCTCAACCAGTACAAGTGGAACGGCACCAAGTTCGACAAGGCGACGATTGGCGAGATTCCCAAGCGCCACCTGACGTGGAACCTGCAAGACGGCGTGCTCTAGTGGGCTGAGTCCGAAGTCCGGAGCGTTGTCGAACAAGGAGCGGCGAGCGTTGTCGAACAAGGAGCGGCGAGCTTCGTCGAACAAGGAGCGGCGAGCTTCGTCGAAC
>CAYYHT010000017.1:0-25564 GCA_964471355.1 uncultured Enterobacteriaceae bacterium | reverse complement strand
GACTGTCAAGTTCAGGGACGAGGAGGTGCGAGCTTCGACTCGCCCTCGATTCGTGCGCTGGGCGAGACGAAGCTCGCCCCTGCTTGAGGAGTCAGGCCCAAACACCGGTCAGTCTGTCGATGAGGTCCTGTTCGGCGACGTCGATGCCGTCGGTGGCTGCGAGGTCGACCAACATCGTGCGAACCAGCGCCTGTGCGTCTTCGCGGTCCACTGCCTTGGCCAGCTCGAGGGCACTGTCGACGGTCAGGTTCTTCATGCTGTCGACCTTGCGGCACAGCTTGGTGTAGCGGTCGACACCGATGTCCAGCCCGATCTCTTGCAGCTCTTTCATCTCTTCGACGCCGAGGTGTCCGTCGGCAGCCACCAGCACCCGGGTCAGGGCAATCAGTGCCAGCACATCATCGTCGTTCAGGCCGTCCGGATTCATGAACTCTCCGTTGAGGCAGCGAGCGTATCAGATGACCATGGTCTCGGAGTTGTCGAAGCGACGGCCGACCCGGAAGGGCTTAAGCTTGACCTCTTCGCCGTCGTCGAGCACCACGTACTTGGTGTCCTCGCCAGCATCGGCCAACGTGCCGGCCGCCAACGCCGTGAATGGGCCCATCATCGCGCCATGGCCCGAGAATCCGACCAGGCGGATCAGGTTGCGCAGATTGCGGTCAAAGCCCAAGAAGGGATTGTGGTCGGGGGTGGTGGCGTAGTAGCCGCAGGTTGTCGCTGTGACGCCGTCGAAGTCGCCGATAGCCGGAACCGCCTCGGCGACCTCCATCCAGATGTCGTACGGGCGTGCGTCGACTCCCTCTTTGTGGCTAAAGCCCTTCTCGATGATGTCCTGGTCTTCGTAGTCGAAGCCGAGTGCCGGAGGCGTGTGGTGCTTCTTGCCCATCAACAGAGAGTCGGGGTTCTCGGGGCGGAAATAGGCGCCGGACGGGGCAATGCACAGAGGCATCGTGGACAGCGTCGATGCACTCATCGCGTTGCTTCTCTTGATGAACCACAAGTAGCGCTTGAGGGGGTCGACGTGCAGCTCTTCGGCGCCCAGCAGCCGGCTGGTGCGTCGGGACCACGCATTGGTGCAGTCGAGGTACAGGTCACCTTGATGCAGTCCCTTTGGGGTGGTGACCGACACGATTCGCCCGTTGCTGCGCATGGCTCCCGAGACGCGGGCTTTCTGGATGATCTCGCCGCCCAGGCGCCGGGCGTGGGCGATGGCGTCGTTGTAGACCACGTCGGGATGCAGGAAGCCATCGGTCGGGCAGTAGGTGCCGCCGATCATCTGCGGACCCACCCAGGGAAAGACAGCGAGCAGTTCCTTTCTGGGCAGGGCCTCGACCTCGCGCAGACCCGCGACCCGCTGGACTCCTAGACGGGCGACGGCCTCGAGCCAGGCCTCTTCGTCGTCGTACAGGAACAGGTAGCCGTTCTGCACGATGGCGGGATTTCCCTGGCCGCTCCACTCGCCAAACTTCTTGTAGAAGCGCACGGCGTAGCGCATGCCGTGCACGGTGCCTGGGGTGCTGAACTGCTGTCGAATGCCGGCGGCGGTTCGCGATGAGGATCCGGCCCCAATGTGGGCGCCCTCGAGCAGGGTGACGTCCCAACCTCGCTCCAGAAGCTCACATGCCGACAGGGCGCCGGTGATTCCGCCGCCGATGATCACTGCTTTGCGGTCGGCCATCGAGGCTCCCCAGAAGTCGCGCAGCCTAGCAAAGGGGAACCGACAGATGCATGCGACGTGTCTCCCAGCGCGCGGCCACTTGTTATGGCGCGCGCACGGAGAACAAACCCTATGCGCAATCTATCGCTCGTCCTGTTCCTCACTGCCTGTGCTGGCGGTGATGCTCCTCCCGAAAACCTGACCGAAGAAGCCCCCGATGCGACCGAGACGGTGGCTGACGCGCCTTCCGAGGACAATCTGACCAGCGAGCAGATCGCCACCGAGATGGAGTCGTCCCTGGACCGCTCGACTCAAGCCTGCGACGACTTCTACCAGTTCGCGTGTGGCGGCTGGCTCGAGAAGACCGAGCTGCCGGCAGACAAGGCTCGCTACACACGCAGCTTCACGTCGATCTACGACCGCAACCAAGAGTTCCTCAAGGACATCTTGGTCAAGGCTGCAGAGGACCCGGGTGACGACGAGGGCATGAAGAAGGTGGGCGCTGTCTACGGCTCCTGCATGGACGAAGCCGCGGTCGAGAAGGCCGGCACCGAGCCGCTCAAGCCTCTGTTGGCCCAGGTCGATGGCATCACCGACCTGAAGTCGCTGTCCAAGACTTGGGGAGCGATGGGCAACATCAACGTCGGCTCGCCGCTGGGCGCATCGGTGTTCGCGGACTTCAAAGATCCCGACCTGAACATCATGCACATGGGCCAGGACGGCCTGGGGCTGCCTGACCGCGACTACTACCTCGAGCTCGACGACGACGGAAAGGCCATGCTGGCCGACTACCAGGCGCACATCGTCAAGATGTTGGTGCTGGCCGGTGCGTCTGAAGAGTCCGCCACCACCGATGCCGCCGCGATCGTCGACTTCGAGACCAAGCTCGCCACCGTTCACGTGGCCCGCGCCGAGCTGCGCGACCCCGAAAAGAACTACCACCGCATCGAGCGGGCTGGCGCCAAGGCGCTGTTCACCAACCTCGACCTCGACGCCTTCTTTGAGGGTGTGGGGTACGACGTCCAGACCATCAGCGTCGAGCGTCCCGAGGTCTACGAGGCCACCGACAAGCTGCTTGGCGAGACCGACATCGAGGTCCTCAAGGCGTACACCCGCTGGCATGTCGTCGACATGGCCTCGAACTCGCTCGACAAGGGCTTTGTCGACCAGAACTTCGCGTTCTATGGCAAGCGCCTGCGCGGCCAGCAAGAGCTGCGTCCCCGCTGGAAGCGCTGCGTCAGCCTGACTCAGGGTCACTTGGGCGATGTGCTCGCACAGCTGTACGTCGACAAGAAGTTCGCCGGCTCGTCCAAGGAAAAGGCCGACGAGATGATTCTGGACATCGAGCACGCCTTCGAAAAGGGCCTGCCCGAGCTGACTTGGATGGACAAAGCCACGCAAGAGCGCGCGGTCGAGAAGGTCGGCACCCTCAAGAACAAGATTGGCTACCCCAAGAAGTGGCGCGACTTCAGCAAGTTGGACGTCGAGACCGGCGGGCACTTCGACAAGTCCATCGCGCTGCGCCGTCACACCAGCAAGTACTGGCTCGACAAGGTCGGAAACCCCGTCGACAAGGACGAGTGGTTCATGTCCGCCAGCGACGTCAACGCCTACTACAACCCGCTCAATAACGAGATGGCCTTCCCCGCAGGCATCCTGCAGCCGCCGTTCTTCCACAAGGACTACCCAGCCGCGCTCAACTACGGCGCCATCGGCATGGTCATGGGCCACGAGCTGACTCACGGCTTTGACGACTCCGGTGCCAAGTTCGCTCCGGACGGCAAGATGGTCGAGTGGTGGGCCCCCGAGGCCACCGAGAAGTTCGAGGCCAAGACCGCCTGCGTCGAGAAGCAGTACAGCGGCTTCGAGGTGCTGCCGGGCGTGAACTTGAACGGCAAGCTCACCCTGGGCGAGAACATCGCCGACCTTGGTGGCATCAAGGAAACCCACGTCGCCTACCAGATGTGGGTCGAAAAGCACGAGGCCGAGGCCGAGATGAACGGCTTCAGCGGCGAGCAGCAGCTGTTCGTGGCCTTCGCCCAAGGCTGGTGCACCCTGATGACCGACGAGATGCTCAAAGAGCGCGTCGCCACCGACTCGCACTCGAACGCCAAGTGGCGGGTCAACGGCCCACTCATGAACCTGCCCGCCTTCGGAGACGCCTTCGAGTGCGAGGTCGGCAGCGCGATGCGGCCGGTGGAAGACGAGATTTGCGCGGTCTGGTAGCCACCATACTCACAGCCTCGACCCTCGGGTTGGGGCTGGCCTGCGGTGGCGTCTCGGTTGATCCGGGCACCCACCTGCAGCCGCTGTGCGATGCAAACGCCGGTCTGCCCATCGAGGGAGAGCTGGTGGCGGTGGACCGGGCGGCAAACCCGATTCAGTCAGGCATCGCGCTCCAGGTTTCGGCCGCCGAGACCCGGGTCGATGGCCAGGTGGTCGCCGATGGTGCGGCACTCAAGACCAAGCTCGAAGAGCGGGCTCAGACCGCCGAGAGCATCTCGAAGTACTCCGCCCAGCCGTTTGACGGCCGCATCGTGGTGATTGCCACCCCAGACACTCCAGCGTCACGCATCAAGGAGGTCTTGGTGGCAGCAGCCAGGGCGGGACTGCTCAAGGCCGACTTCATCTTGGCGTCGAACCAGCCGTGGGACCTGCCAGACTATCCAGACCCCGACTATGCGGTGCAGTTCAAGGCCCAGCTCGACGGGGTTGCAGCCGAAGAACGCCAGATGATTGCGGCCCAGGAGATCGACAGCGCCGTGAGCCTATGCCCCGGGGCCAAGGCGGCGTTTGCAGCGGTCGCGCACGCGTCTCCGGAAATGAAGTGCGCGCTGATTGCTCGCGGCATGGAAGAGGCGCTGCCGACCTGCTTGGCGACCAATGGCGATGTGGTGCTGACTCAGATTCAAGTCCTGAGTGAGCCGACCAGCGAGTTTCGCCCGCACGTGATTCAGACCGGCATCGACCCCAAGGCCCGCCCCATCATTGTCAGTCCAGACACCCCGTGGAGTGAGCTGGCTGGCAAGGTTGTCGAGCGGAGCGGCCAGGGCATCTGGCTGCTCTAGAAGCCCTGACGTCGCGACCTATTAGCGCTTGGTGTAGCTGGAATGGGCGGCGTTGAGTTCGGTCAAAGTGAGCGTCGAAGGCCCGCTTTCGTATGCCGAGTTGACCGAGCTATTGTGATAGAAGGTGCCGCCGTTGAAGTGGTAGATGCGGAAGGACACCGAGTCGGTGGTGCCAAAGGACCTGGCCACGGTCACGCTGCGATTGTCCGGGGTCGAGTCGTTGTCCGGGTCGTCGTAGCCGCCCGGCTTGAACGTGCCCTGCTGGCCCGTATTGGCGAGGTCGAAGTTGTTCCAAGCGCCGTTGTTGATGGCGTACTGCAGGCGGCACATGTTGTTGTGCGACGTGTACTCACCAAAGTAGCTGATGTCGATCTGGATGACGCTGTCCGCCTTGCGCGGGCTGATCACGTTGTCGTACTGCCCGGGAGCCCCGAAGTAGTAGTAGTTGCCATTGCTGGTCGAGCGACGGGTGTAGTCGCTGTAGACACGAGTCTGAAGCACTGGCGAGCCGTTGAAGTACTCGCTGCTCGGGGGCGCCATGCTCCAGATGCGGACCTCGTCGACGTTGCCCTCGTAGGGTTCGAGCACTGTGCTGCCCGTGCCGTCGCCACCGATGTGCAGTGGGTCGCCGAATGTCGAGGCCAAAGAGCCGTTTGCGCAGGTCGTTTCGTACACTGCGCCGTCGACCGCGACCGTGACCGCTCGGCCGTTGTAGGTGCCTTGGACGTGGAACCAGGTACCCGCGGCGACCGCGTCCACACTGGTGACCGAGCAGCTTCCGTTGACACCGGTCACCTCGAACTCAATCTTGTCGCCGGTCTGGCGCAGCAGGTAGGCACCCTCTTTGAGGAGGATGGTCTTGTCGCCGGACACGGGCACGTCGGGCCGAATCCACGCTTCGGCGGTGATGTACGGGCTGTCGTTGATGCTGTTGCCCGCACCGACCGTGATGACGCCGCCCGAGAACTTAATGGACGTGCCGCTGTGACCAGACGAGCCGGCCGCGAAGCCCGCGCCGGGAGGGTTGGCGTCGTGGCCACCGCCGGAATCGTCGATGAAGGGAGCCGAGCTGTCGTTGAGCTCGAAGTTGACCAGCAGTGCGCCGGCACCGCCGCCACCGGAAGAGGCACAAGCCCAGGCACCGGTCGAGGCGTCGAACTTGGCGACTTCGCCGCCCGCACAGGTCAGGCCTTCGATGCCATTGTGCACGTGGTTGCCTGCCGCGACCTGGGTCGAGCTGCCGCCAACTGGGATGTGGCTGATGTCGAGGATGCCCGCGTTGACGAGGTCAACGTTGAGGTTGTGGTCACCGGCAATGACGCACACCCAGGAGCTTCCGTTGTACTGAAGCGACTGTCCAGTCGTGCAGGTGGGGGGAACCAAGCCGTCGTCTGTGCCGTCTGCAAATCCAGACGGGATGCCCTGCAAGTCCGACCAGTTCGCATCAACGCCGCCACTTCCGTCGATGACGGTGGTGCCATTGATTTGAATCTCGCTGGCGTTGACCACGCCTCCGTCCACATTGGTGGCGGTGTCGGCGTTCAGAGACCAGAACGACCAGGGCACGCTGCTTAGTTTGATGCGATTGGACAGGGGAGAGCCCCCGCCGACAGCGATCGACAGGTACATTTCGTCGCCATCGAATGCCGCTGGGTCCAATGCATTGCTGCTGCCGAGTGACACGCTGAAGTAGCCGTTGTCGAAGTCGAGTGTGTGGGTCTCGGCCCAGACGGCGGCGCCGCCGGCAGGGGCGGTGTGCAGCGAGAAAGTGACGCTGTTGAAGCCGTCGAGGGGGTCGCCGAGCGCATCGTGCAGGCGCCCCTGGTGGGCGAATTCAGTGGGGACAGCCGAAGCTGTGCTGGACAGCATCAGTGCACAGGCAAGAACAATCAAACGTCGCATGGAACCTCCGAGGTTCGCACTGTACATCGGCTGTGCAGGGGTGCCACCGAGAAACTGCGCCGGCGAGCGCTTTGTTCGCGGCGATTCGCGACTTCAGAGCACCGTCAGCGTCGCAATCAGCAGCCCGCCATTCAGCAAGATCAACCGCTGAAGCGAAATCCAGCCCCAACCAACGCGGCCCCTGCCGCGAGAGGCAGAGGCCGGGTTGTTTCTTCGGTGGGTTCGTCCACTGAAGCGAGCGGTCTAGAGCTGGCCAGCTTCGAACTGAACCACGCTCTGGGCCTGTACCTCGGCGATGCCGCTGGGCTTGAGGTAGTTGTCGCCCTGGGTTGGCAGCGCGATGTTCAGGCCGTCGGGCAGGGCCACGATGGCGGTGAACTGCTTGCCCATCAGCGCGTCGGCCAGCAGGGTCTCGCCGTCAGCGGCGAACACGACCTCGTTGGCGCCCTCGAAGCCGGCGTCGATGCCGGGCAGCGAGCCGACCTGTGTGGCCGTGCCGTTGCTGATCAGCGCCTGGCCGTTGGAGGTCGCCGGGTCGAGCAGACCGGGAGCGGTGTAGAAGTCGATGTCGGGGGTCGCGAAGTTCAGGCCATTGCTGAGCCATGCGACGGTGATGGACTGGATCTCGACGCCGTTGCTGCCGTCGATGTCGACGCCGACTTCGGTGGCGACTTCTTCGACGTCAATGGGTGCGACGATGGTCAGGTTGGCCTTGACGTCGTCGAGCATGCCCGAGTCTTTGGCCCACTCAAGCAGATCGATGTTGGCGGTGACGCAGCCGACTCCGCCGGCGCACTGCTCGACGTCGAGGGTCTTGGGGAACACTGCGGGGATGCTGGGCGGGTCGCTGACGGCGCTGTCATCGGTCTCGTCGAGAGCGATGATGACCTTGCACTCGTCCGACGTCATGTCGGTACAGGCCTGGGCCTCGAAGTCTGCGATGGCTTGGCCCACATCAAAGCTGTAGG
Source organism: uncultured Enterobacteriaceae bacterium (assembly GCA_964471355.1). GTDB lineage: Bacteria > Myxococcota_A > UBA796 > UBA796 > CAYYHT01. The sequence continues at coordinate 17,969 of CAYYHT010000017.1, read as the reverse complement.
GCTCGCTCTCGAGCTCGAGGGGAATCTCGAGCAGGGCGTCGGGAACATCACAGGCTGCGGCAGTCAGCAGGACGAGGGGGATCAGGGCGTGGCGCATAGGGTGTCTCCTTCCAAATCAGACGACAAACCGTAGCCTCAGCTTGGTGCAACAGCACCCCCAAAAGCGTCCGGTTTTGTGGAATGTCAGGCGTGTAACGCGGCGGTCTAGCTGGCGAGTTGCCCAGCCGGTTGCGTTAGCTCTTGTGCATGTCAGCTCCGCCCTTGCTCGAAGCGTCCGTGAACAGGCCCGCCGTCGGCGAGGCGCTTGGCTGCTTGGTCTCGATTCCGTTGATCCTCGGCGTCATTGTGGTGGTCAATCTGATGATCGGAGCCGACGACCTGCCGCCTGCAGTTGCCGGTTCGACTCCGTGGCTGGGCCTTGCGACCGTGATCACCGGTGGATTCGCCGCAGCCATGTGGGTGCGCAGCCGCATCCCCCTGCGCGTCGTGGAGCACGATGGCATTCGCTTCCTCGAGATCGACGATCCCAATGGGGCGATTGTGCTGAAAGGACCGTTCGAGCTCGAATACGGATTCTTTCAGATGCACATGCCCAAGGCCGGTACGCAGACCGTGCTGGTCGTGGGCGTCTACCAGCAGGGTGAGCTCGAGGTGTCCTTCACCGAGACGTGGGGCAGTGTCTATACGCCTCCCGAAGGCTGGCGGAATGGCATTCAACTCACCGGAGATGCCAAGGCATCCTATGCGGCGAGCGCGGGCACCTTCTGTGAGGCCTTGGTGCGCTTGTTGGCGTGATCAGCGGGCCTTCAGGGGCGGGGAACGCGTCGAAGGAGTCCAAGTACGGTCGCCCGGCATCGGCCCCAGAGGACCATCGCCTGGGCGACTTTGACCTTGTCGAGGGCTCCAAGGTCGGCGAGGTCTTCGAGGCCGGAAGCCGTCTCGCCAATTTCGCCCTCGGCTTCTTCGAATCGCCGTCGCTTGTCGCCTGCAGACCAGCGATTGGCGCCTTCTGCGATCAACTTGGGCACGGCACCGCTGGACCGTCGGAGCTGGCGAGCGTCGTCGGCGAAGCCCTTCGGGAGGGTGTTCAGAAGCTCGAAAGTGAGACGACGCGCTTCGCGAGACAGGTGCCACGCATCGAGCCGCTGGTGAGGAAAGTGAGACGTCTGCTTGGTCATGAAGAACTCCTGGGTTGCCCGCCCAATGGACGGTTCACTTCACCGCAGGCCGTCCATTGGGCGGGCGACCTGTAGGGATGTGCCCCTCCGCCAGACCTGAAACACGTCCTCGTCCACGTCGACGTGCTCGTCAACGATGCGGGCGGCTAGCTTGTGTGGAGACGCTGGCCGGTGCGATTCAGGATGTCGGCGAGACGAAGCTCGCCGCTCCTTGGGAGGAGATTCCCGAATCAGAGTGCGGCTCGTCCTCGTCCACGTCGACGTGCTCGTCAACGATGTCGACGGCTAGCCTGTGTGGAGACGATGGCCGGTGCGATTCGGGATGTCGGCGAGACGAAGCTCGCCGCTCCTTGGGCGGAGATTCCCGAATCTGAGTGCAGCTCGTCCTCGTCCACGTCGACGTGCTCGTCCATGATGCCCGCGGCTAGCTTGTGTGGAGACGATGGCCGGTGCGATTCGGGATGTCGGCGAGACGAAGCTGGCCGCTCCTTGGGAGGAAATTCCCGAATCAGAGTGCAGCTCGTCCTCGTCCACGTCGACGTGCTCGTCCACGATGCCGACGGCTAGCTTGGGTGGAGACGATGGCCGGTGCGATTCAGGATGTCGGCGAGACGAAGCACGCCGCTCCTTGCTCGGCGTGGACGAGGAGGTCGACGAGGACGAGGAGGTTTTGAGGTCGACGAGGACGATGACGAGGAGGTTTCGAATCGGCGAGACGAAGCTCGCCGCTCCTTGCTAGCGGGCGAGTCCCGCGACGGTATCGTGGTACTCGCGCACAATGTCCTCGATGATCTGCTCGATCGACTTCACCGAATCGATGGTCGCCACCCCGTGGCCAGCACTCCAGATGTCTTTCCACTGCTTGGCCTCGCCCCCGTGGATGCCTTTGACGATGCCATCGGGAATGGTCTTGGCGATGAAGTTGGCGTGCGTCCCACTCACCTTGTCGGTGTAGACGATGTCTTCGGGTCCGGCCTCGACCACAGCACTCTTGTAGGCGGGATCGGCAGCGCACTCTTCGGCGGCAATGAAGCGAGTACCCATGTACGCAAGCTCGGCTCCTAGGGCGAAGCTGGCAGCCACCTGCTCTCCTCCACTGATGCATCCCGCGGCGATCACCGGGATGGACAGGTGCTTTCGCAGGTAGGGATAGAGCGCGTAGGGAGACAGTTTGCCCGCGTGTCCGCCAGCACCTGCGGCGACACCAATGATCGCATCGACCCCCGCGGCCTCGGCCTTCTTGGCGTGCTTGAGGTTGATCACATCGTGAAAGACGATCGTGCCGTTGGGCTTGGCGGCCTGGACCAGCGGGGTCGGGTTGCCGTAGCTGGTGATCAGCACCGGCACCTTGTACTCCATGCACAGCGCGAAGTCGTATTCGAGCCGCTCGGGCGGTGTCAGGCCGATGGTCAGGTTGATGCCGAACGGCTTGTCAGTGCGCGCGCGAATCCACTCGAGGTCCTCTTTTAGGCGCTCTTTGGGACGTGCATTGAGGCTGGGCATGGTGCCCAGAACACCGGCTTCGGCGGCCGCCACGATCATCTCTTTGTTCGAGATGATGAACATGGGTGCGATGACCAGCGGGTACTTGAGTTTTAGGCGTCGGGACAGGGGCGTCGAGAAAGATGAAGTGCTCATGAACCGGGGCTAACGGTGCCGGTACAGGGCGCCTACCAGTCGGTGTCGTCGTCCTCGTCGTCGTCGTCTGCTTCGGGCACCCATGCGTTGTTCTGGAAGACAAAGAACTTGCCGACGCCTTTGACGTAGCAGACGCCACCCTCGCCGGCGGTGCGAGTGGCCAGCTCGGCCATGGAGTCGACCATGCCGGGAACGGCGTTGGCATCGAGCACGGTGGTGTGCTCATCGTCTCCAAACTCTTCTTCTCGGCCGGACATCGCACCATCCCTTGGCGGCATCATACGCCTTTTCTGCGACGAGATCGGTTACAACGCGCGTCACTCGGAGTCGCAATGTCTCAGCCGGATGTACCCCAGGTCGAGCAGGACCAGATCGAGGTCCCCGAGCCCACCGCCGACGAGCTTCGCCTCGCCTACCGCATCGGTGTGCACAGTCGGTCGGTCGAAGAACGCATCGTTCGCTTGGTCTCGCGCGGCGAGGTCAAGTTCGCGATCTTCGGACCGGGCGAAGAGGTTCACGGCACCGCCACGGCCCTGGCGTTTCACAAAGCACTCAATCCCGACCACTTCGGCATCGTGCCGCACTACCGCTCCGGTTCGCTGTGCAGCATGTGGTGCACCCTGAACGGCAAGACCGACTTCACCCTGCAGATGCTGCGGCAGCAGTTCAGCAAGGTCACCGACACCATGAGCCGCGGCCGCCAGATGGTCTACCACCTGGTCATGCCCGAGGTCGGCATTCTGCCGGTGCAGTCACCCGTGGGCATGCAGCTCGGAAAAGCCGGTGGCTACGCGCTCGGATTCCGGCACAAGGGCATCAGTGACGGTGTGGCCGTGGCCGTCATCGGCGATGGCTCGACCGCCGAGGGCGACATGCACGATGCGATGGGTGCTGCGGGTGTCTGGGACATTCCGCTCATCATCATCGTCACTGACAACAACATCGCCATCAGCACCACCCCCGACGAGGGCCGCTCCATCAAGGACTTCGAGGCCTATGCCCGCGGCTATGGCTGGGCTTACGCCAGCTGCGACGGGCGGGACTTCTTCGATGTGTACGAGACCACCTACCGGGCCGCTCGCTACTCCAAAGACCACCAGAAGCCGCTGCTGCTCTATGTGCACGATCTTCCGCGCTTCAATGGCCACAGCTCGGCGGCTGACGTCACCTTCGACCTGAGCCAGTCCGACCCGCTGGTGCACTTCGGCGAGCTCTTGGTTCACGGAGGCGTGATTGAGCGCGAAGACGCCATGCGTCGCATCGAGGGCGAGGGACGCGACTTCTTTGCCCACCACGAGCTTGGACGCATCATGGCGGCCGAAGACGAAGCCATTGCGGCGATCTTCGATCAGGTGCGCGCCGAACCCGGTCCTCCCACGGACGTCGAGTCGCTGACAGCCTGGACCTATGCACCGTTTCCCGAGGTCGAGGAGACACAGCCGGGCCCGGGCCAGACCAACGTCAGCTACGCCGGTGCCATCCGGTCGGCGCTCGATAAGCTGCTGGCCCGCAACAACGCGTGGATGGTCGGCCAAGACGTCGCTCGCCTGGGGGGCGTCATGACCGCGAGTGCGGGCCTCAAGGCGCTGCACGACGATCGCGTCATCGACTCACCCCTCAACGAACCGCTGCTGCTGGGCGCCGCCACCGGCTTGTCCATGCACGACGATCTCATGGCGCTGCCCGAGATTCAGTTTGGCGACTACTCCCTCAATACCCTCCACTGGCTGGTCTATCTGGGTCAGCTGTACTGGAGCACCGTCGGAAATGCCTCGGCCAAGCTGATGCTGCGCATGCCGGTCGACCCGTTTGGCGGCGGCGCGATCTATCACTCGATGAGCCTGGACGGCTACTATACGCACATTCCTGGGCTGGTCATCATCATGCCCTCGACCAGCTTCGACGTGCATGGCCTGATGCTCACAGCGGGCGAATACGATGGCCCTGTCATCTGCCTCGAGCCCAAGTGGATGTACCGACAGACCTTGGGGCCGGCCTTCCCGGGCGAACCCCAAGATCGCGCTGACATCACCGCCCTCAAGAAGAGCGTGATGCGGGGCGAGGTCCCGGACCTTGCCGACGTGAAGATCCCGTTCGGCAAGGGTGTCATTCGCCGCGCCGGCGCTGATGTGACCGTCGTGTGTTGGGGCCGAGCGGTCTGGACGTCGCTGGCGGCTGCCGACACACTCGCCGAACAGGGCATCGAGGTCGAGCTTATCGACCTGCGCACCCTGGTTCCGCCGGACATGGATCTGGTGCTCGAGAGTGTGGGCCGGACCGGACGCCTCGTCGTCGCATCGGAAGATCGGGCTTTTGCGGGTTTTGCGCGCGAGATTCAGGGGGCCGTCGTCGACGCGCTGCCGGGAACGCCAAGTCGCGCCATTGGCCAAAAGAACGTGCCCGGCATCGCACAGTGCCTCGAGCTCGAAGACGCGACCATCCTCACCCAAGAAGATGTGGTGGCCGCTGTCACCGCTGTGCACCAGACCGAGCTGGCGACATCGCCTGCACCGTCTGCAGACGCGCCCGAAGTCCAGACCCACGTGGCCTTTGTGCCCCACCGATACTTCATCTCCTAGGGGTCATTCATGGCTGACTTTGAACGGCTCGAGATCGCGTTTCGGTACCACACCACCGAGGCCTTGATCGCGGCAGACGGCTTGCTCTTTCGCCAAGAGGTGAACGCGCTCGAAGCCCTCAATCCGGCGATGATCGACAAGGGACTGATGGCCGCCGACGGCACGGTGACCGCCGCCTACAACAACATCCGCAACGAGGCAGTCCAGACCCTGGGCAGCGTGCTCTCCAAGAAGCGCAAGCTCGAGTTGGTGACTGAATTTCTGGACATCGCCGGGGTCGATGACGACACCGACGACAGCGAGCTGACCACGGTGTTCGCGGCCGCCCAGACCTTGGGCCTGACCCAAGAGGACGTGTTCAACATCGTGTCGGCTCGCCAGCAGCCTGCCGAGGAACCGCTTCCGCCTCAGATGATGGACTGACGCGCTTCTACGGAACCGGTACGACGCCGATGGCGCCGGCGATGGCCTCGTTGACCTGTTCGGAGCGTCGCTTGTCGTAGCTGCCGATGAAGGCGATGTGCTGCGTGTTCAGGCGGCCCTTGACCCCGACGGTCTTGCTGTCGCGCTTTTCGCTGGTGATGAGCCAGAACCAGGCGGCCTCTTCGGTCTCGCGAACCAAGCAGTTGAGGTCGGTGCCGCAGGCCTCGGCGGCGATGAGCTGGTCGTTGCTGAGCACGTTTGGGCTGGTGTCGCTGCCATCGATCAACGCCACACCGCCCATGGTGCGGCAGGCTTCTTGGATGCGCTTGCGGTCGGGACCATTGGCGACGTACACCGGCCAGTCCCCTTGCACGAGGTAGGCATCGGAGTCAGAGGGGGCCATGTTGATGACCTGGGCGTGCTTGACCTCGATGACCCCTGGAGGCACCGTCAGCCGCAGTCCATCTTCAAGCTCGGCGGTGACTTCGGCCACAAAAGTACGGCCGTCCGCCAGCTCGACCGTTCGATAGTCGAGTGCGTAGGCCGGAGCGGCGGCAAGCAGCGATGCGAGGAGTAGCGTCACGGGTCCCTCTGTATTGGAATTGGCAACTCCCTGCACAGACGTTTCCATCCGCATTCATGCTCGGTACACACGGCCGAGCTAGCATTCGCCCATGGATGAGTCGCCTGAATCCGTCGAGCTGGACACCGGTCCCCTCGATGCCCTGGAGCTAGACAGGCGCCTGCAGGGAATCCGGATGCTTCAGGTGGCTCTGCTCTACGGCTTGATCAGCGTGGTGCCCATTGCGCTGTTGTCCTTTGGTGCCGCTGGGAAGATGGTGGCGGCGGCGGGTCTTGCCGCCAATGAGCGACTGGTGCCTGGGCTCGACTACGGTGCTGTGGTCGCCCTGGTGGCGGTTGTGCTGACGATGGTGCTGGCGCCGCTGGTGACGCTCGTGTTCGGCATTCGGCGAATCAACGACCCGGGCATTCGGTTGGCCTTCTTTGCGTCGCTGCTGGTCGTGCATCCGGTGGTGATCTGCGGTGGCGCCGGTACAACGCTTGGTGCGGCGGCTCCGCTGCTGTTGGGCGCGACCCCGCGTGGTCACGCCGATGCTCCGAATGGGCGACAGCGCGCCTACCTGTACAAACAGCACGGCGGCAACAGCTGCGGATGGGATGTGTACGTCGGCGACAAGCTCGATCCAGTCAGCCTGCAGCAAGCCACCGTGACGTGCGACTGCGACTCTCAACCCGATGCGAGCGTGCTGTGGACGGGCATCGACCCCCATCTCGAAGATGCGCTCGGCGCGGCCTACACCTGTCCTCCTCCATCGAGCTGTGACGTGGGCGCGGCCGGAGCCAGTTGGCTCGCGCTCGGAGCGGTGTTGCTGGTGATTCGCCGTCGCCGAACCCGCGGTAGCATGCCCGCGTGATTCCGCTGCCACTGCTGTTCCCGTCTGTTCCGATGCCGCTTGAGCTGCCGGCGTGCCAGGCGTCGGCGTTCGAGGTGGCGCTGACCGGCGACTTGATGATGCACCAGAGTCAGCTGGCGTCAGCGTCGCAGCTCGACGGCAGCATCGACTTCATGGGCACCCTCGATGGGGTCAGTGACGTGCTGCAGTCCGCGACGGTCACGGCGGGCAACCTCGAGACGCCGGTTGGGGCGCCAGACGTGGTGTTCAACGATGAGTACCTGGGGTTCAATGCGCCCCATGAGTACCTGCTGCCGATTCGGGCCGCGGGCTTTGATGTGCTGCAGACGATGAACAACCACACCCTCGATCGGTATGGCGATGGGGTCGACTCCACGCTCGATGCGGTGTGGTCGCAGCAGATGCGGACCGTGGGCACCTACCGAACTGCGCTCGATCGCGATGAGGGCTGGGCGTTGGTGCAGGTGGATGGAGCGCGTGTCGGCTTTCTGGCCTACGGCGAGATGGACCCCGCTGCTGCGGACGCTGAGCTGAATGCCCGCATCAACATGGTCGAGCCGAAGTCCCGCCTGCTGGACGATGTGCGACGGGCTCGGGCCCACGCGGACGTGCTGATTGTCGGCGTGCACTGGGGCGAGGAGTATGAGCTGGTCGAGCGCGAGCGGCAGCGGAGCCTGGCGCGTCAGATCATCGAGGCGGGGGCCGATGTGGTCTGGGGCACGCATCCCCATGTTCTGCAGCCGGCCGAGGTGCTGACGGTGCCGAGCGAGTTCGGCTCGCGCGATGGGCTGGTGCTGTACAGCTTGGGCAACTTCATCAGCGGGCAGACGAGCTTTCCGCGGGATGGTGGGGTGATTGTGAGACTGGATGCCGCGGCGTGCGGTGGCCGTGGCTGGTTGACCGGAGTGCGCTTTGCTCCGACCTGGGTGGACCGCACCGATCGGCTCGGCCGCCTGTCCTACCGCGTGTTGTTGACGAGTGAGTCGGACGCGGGCTGCCGTGACAATGACATGACCGATGCGGACTGCAAGCGCATGCACAGCTTGCATGACCAGGCGGCTCGCCAGCTGCCCAGCGCTCAATTTGATTCGGAACCCGGTCAGCCGGCCTGGGAGCCGCCGTTCAGGATTGGCTCTTTGTCGTGGCCTTGGATGCAGCTGTAGCCGCGTTCTTTAGGTTGGCCGCCTGCTCCTGAACGCGCAGTCGGTCGGCGGCAGTCTCTTCGCTGAAGGCGGCGTTGATCTGAGCGACTGTCCACTGAAGCTGGTCGTCGCTGGCCCCGGTGGCGCGGATGTCGACCTCTTCGTCGGGGTCCCGAAGCACCACAAGAATGACCCCGTGAGCGGTGAGGACTTGTTGGATGCGTCCCCAGGGAATCGACTTGCCCTCCACGATCAGCGCGGACGGGGTGATCTCGATGCGTCGGTACACCGGTGGCGCGAGCCTGCGCGTGATGCGGCGAGCCAGTGCTGGGATGCCGGCGGTGCTCACCACCCATGCACAGGCAAAGGACAAGCTCAGCAGCTGAATCAAGAGCCCGTGGCGGTTGCCGATGGTGATGGCGCCGACGCCAAGAAGTACCCAACAGATGATCAGCCCGCCGCTGATCAACAGCTGCTGCTCCACCTTTGGGTCGCTGTCGCGCAGCTCGATGACGAGGGTGTCCATGCTGGTCGACGAGGTCAGGCCGGCCCCTCTATTCAGCATGGTTCTCTGCCTCGCAGTACGGCCTGTCGACGTAGGGCAGCTGATCGCCCGCCGGTTTCCATGTGAAGTGCCACCACTCCTTTGAGTAGTTGTCGAAGCCGTGCTTGGACATGGCGGCTCGCAGCATCAAGCGGTTCTCGAGAGCCAGTCCCTCGGCGTTCAGTGTGTGGCTCTTGTCGCTGAAGGTGTCGAAGGGCGTGCCCATGTCCAGGGGCTCTCCGGTCTTCAGGTCGATGACCGTCAGATCGACCGTGGCCCCGCGATTGTGATTGCTGCGGCGGGCGATGTAGCCGTCGTCCAACAAGTGAACCTGTTCCGTGCGCTTGGCCCAGTCCACCATGGCTTCGGTCCCTCGGACGGGGCGGTATGCGTCGTAGACCAGAAGTCCGCGGCCTTGGGTCGCAAGGTCGGCTTGCACGTTGGCCAGCGCTGTGGCGGCTCCATCAAGCAGCCACAGCGTTCCTGGTGGGCAGTAGCCTGGTAGCTGGGCACCGGTGAAGTTGTCGACGCCTGCGTACCGTACATCTGCGGCCAAGTTCGGCACGGCATCGGTCAGCACAACCCACCCCGCTGGAGGGTCCGCTGCGAGCGCTGTAGTGAGCAGAAAAACGAGCAGATTGCGATCCAAGGCGAATGGAACTGTGGGCCGTACGTACTGTCTACACCGACATGCACTCCATCCGTCCCCCCATTGTTGAAGATCTCGGTCGCGCCAGCGCCATTGGCGCCATCATGGCGTCGGCATTGGGCTATCCGGCGTTCGTCCTTGGCTGGGCAATGAGCGGCGGCAGCGTGTTGGCGTCGGTGCAGTGGTTTGGCTCTGTGGGCCTGTTTGGCGTGTTCGCACTGCTCATGGCCAGCATCGCGGTGTGGTGTGCCTCGGCGCTCTACGGTGACGGCATCGATGGCACCGAAATCGCCCGCCATGTGGGTGGCATGGCCGCTGCGGCCTGCGTCTCGGCTGCCCCCTTGCTGTTGGCCGCGGGCTACGGTTTTGTGAGCGTTCTGGCCTAGCTTCGCGCGCGGCGTCGGATCAGCATCGCCAAGACAAGCAGCGCCAGCGGGCTGCCCCCTCCTCCGGTTGACGTGCATCCGCACTGCGCACCGCCGTACACATTCGTCGTCTGCGTGATGGGGGGGACGTCGGTGTCGGTGTCCGTGTCCGTGTCGGAATCGGTGTCTGTGTCGGAATCGGTGTCGGTGTCCGAATCCGCGTCGGTGTCCGTGTCCGCGTCTGTATCGGTGTCCGTGTCGGTATCTGTGTCCGCATCGGTGTCGGTGTCTGTGTCGGTATCTGTGTCCGCATCGGTGTCGGTGTCGGTGTCGGCCTCGATGTCGGGCGTCGCCGGGTCACAGTCGTTGTCCTTACCGTCTCCCGTGATCTCGGTGGCGTCTGGATTCACCGACGGATCGGCGTCGTTGCAGTCGAGGTCGTTTGATGCAGTCAGAATGGGCTGGTCACACCACTCACTCGGCGTCGAGCCGTACTCGCCATAGCCATCGTTGTCGGTGTCGTTGTAGTAGTCGACCTTGCCCGTCGCTCCGGGGTCGGTGTCGTCGGACATGAGGTTGCAGTCTTCGTCGGTGTTGCCGGCGTCGCAGACCTCGGTCTCGCCGGGATTGGCGTCGGGATTGCCGTCGTCGCAGTCGCCGTCGCAGGCGCGGAAGAAATCACCGTCGATGTCTTTCTCGTCTGTGGGAAGTCCGCCCAAGCAGTCGTTGTCTAGGCCGTCGCAGACCTCGGCGTTCCCGGGAAAGCGCTCGCCATCGTCGTCGTCGCAGTCGGTGTTGTCGAGCACCCACGCGGGGTCGTCGTCGACGCAGACCGCTTGGCTCTGGGACGAGTCGCCGAATCCGTCTTCATCGGAGTCAAAGTAGACGGTGACTCCATCGGTGGGGGTCTCGTCGATGTCGAGGTCACAGTCCTGGTCGATGCCGTCGCACACCTCGGGCGCGCCTGGGTTGATGTCTGGGTCCAGATCGTCGCAGTCCGTGCCGCCGTCGACCAGGTTGTCGAAGCCATCGAGGTCGATGTCTGATGGGTCGACGCCGCTGTAGGCACCGATGTCCGCTTCGGTGCCGTCGCTGTCGAGACTGATGGTGGGATTCGCGTTGTCGATGAGTGGGCTGCCGGTGGTTGGCCACAGCTGCGGTTCCAGACAGTCAATCGAATCGCCGGGTGTGTAGTTGTAGAGCTTGGGGTCGACCCCGACCGAGGCGCCGGGCCCATATGTGGGGAGTGCCGTGCCGGTGAGGTCGGGCGTGTTGCCGAACCAAGCGTTGTAGCTGAAGGTGGCGCCGACGTCGTCGTCGACCGCTGGACCGCCGGTATTGTTGGCGAATAGATTGCTGTCGATCAAAACTCCGGTCGATTCGACGTCGATGACCGCAGCGTTTGCGGTGACCGATGAGTTGCCGACGAAGTGGTTCTGCCGGATGACAGCGTCGTTGGTGTCCTTGAGGAAGAACGCGCCGCCGTCGTCGTCCGCGGTGTTGTTTGCGAATACGTTCTTGGCGATGATCGTGATGCCGGTGTTGCTGGACAGGCGCATGGCACCGCCGTCTTTGGTCGCGCCGATCGTGGCGTTATCGCAGAACCGGTTCGCCTCGACCACTGTTGTGGCGCTCTGACGGATGGATACTGCTCCACCGTGGCCGCCGGTGGAGGTGTTGCCGATGAAGGCATTGCGTCGGAGCTCGGCGGTGTAGCGGTTCGTGGTGGTCACATCGGTCAGATCGATGGCGCCGCCAACGTCGACCGCGGTGTTCTCCTCGAAGATGTTGTCCTCGAGCGCCACGGTGATGGCGGTGGTCGCTCGCACCTTGATCGCGGCTCCGTCATCGGCCGTATTCAGCGCGAATGTGGAATTTCGGACGGTCAGGTCTCCAGAGTCGGAGCTGTACACCGCTCCACCCCATCGCGTCGCGCTTGCAGCCTCAAAGCTGCAACCGTCGAGCAACAGGGGGCCTGAGCTCTGGTGTCGGATTGCGCCGCCGTTCTGGTCCACTCCGCTCGCCGAGACGTTCTTGACGATCACATCGGTCAAGATCGCGTTGCCTAGGACATTCTCGATGGCGATGGCGCCGCCGGACAAGGTGCTTGTCGCTCCATCGATGGTGACGTCGGTCATCTCGAGGCTGGAGCAACCCACGCAGTCGATTGCGCCTGCGTTTTCTGCAGCGTTCCCGTTCTCCATCAGGGAGCGCTCGATGACGACGACCGCTCCGCCTTGGGCGCGCAGGTGGCCCCCGTCGTCTCCCGAATTATTGTTGGCGAAGTCGGTGTCCGAGATGGTGAGGTTGCCAGCGCTGCCGTACCAAAAGGCTGCGCCGTCGACCGCGGAGGTGTGGTTCTTGAACAAGCTGAAGGTGATCAACACTGTTCCCGACTGGGTCCACAGGCCTCCGCCTTCGTCGGCACTTCCGTTGTCGAATGTCGTGCCGCTGATGTTGACTGCTCCGGCACCCCCATGAAAGATGTGGCCGCCGCGGGCGCCGAGCTCTGTCGTGTGGTTGTCGATGAACTGGCTGTCCGTGATCGTGAGCGTTCCAATCGTGCCCATGAAGATGCCGCCGCCATCGCCGAGCGCAGGCTTTCCGCCGCGCACGATGACGTCATTGAGGGTGATGTTCGCGCCCCCGGCGGCCGTGACGATTGCCCGTCCTCCGGCGGTCGGGCCTTGAATCTCGAGGCCTTGGAAGGTGGTGTGACTGCCACCAACAATGAAGATGCCCGACCCGCTTGCGCGAATGATGGGCCGCCCCACCGCGGTGTCCGCCTTTTTGATGGTCAGCCCGATGTCGCTGATGGTGATCAGCTGGTCGAGCAGGTCGTCATCGATCTCAATCGTGTCGCCGGTGCCCGCGGCGATCAACGCGTCCTGCATGGTCATGGCGCTCGGCACCGTAAAGGTGTCGGCCAGAGCGAAGGATGCCAGCATCAGTGGCGAGAGCATGGCTAGAGAATACCCGGTGTGGCTTGTTCTTGGCGCGATTGACCCTCAAGCCCCGCCGTGATGGCTAGCTGCTCTATCGGCAGGGCCGAGCGGTCGTGGAGTCACACCAAGATGTCGCCATGCCGGTGGGCAGGCCAGCGGTGCGGTTCCAGTCCAGCCACTCCTCGGAAGCGGTCTTGGCACGGGTCCATGCCAAGCGCCGGCGGTCGTGGTGGCGCTGGTCATCGGCTCCGGCGACGCGCTCGAGCTCGAGCTGTTCCCAGTGTTTGTGCCATGCCACCGCCAGGGTGGCGCGCAGGCAGCTGACGCGCTCGGTATAGGCCGCGCCCTGGTAGGTCATCGATGCCCGCTCGAGCTCGTAGGTGGCCCACTTGGTCAACGGGCCGACATCGTCATCGAGGGAGTGTCCGGCCAAGCATCCGAGTGCGGGATTGCGCAGGCGCTCGAGCTCGACATCGAGGGGTGAGCCCGGAGACTGCAACACGGTCTCGACCCGCTTGCCCTGGTAGCCGGGAGCGGTGACGAAGACGCTGTAGACATCGCCGACTTCGAGGGGTCGGGAGTCGCCATTGTCCAAGCGGCGTTGGGTCTCGACCCACTTGCCCATGGAGTTGACGTAGTAGCGAGAGCGGTCGCCATCGGGCACGACACGCACCGTCTTGAGCAGCTGCTGTTCGCTGTCAAAGCCGCGAACCTCGACGTAGATGTCGCGTTCAGCGCGAGCAGCGCCGCTCAGAACCAAGAGCGTAAGGAGAAGGGGACCCATCGCAATGCCTTACCGTGCAAGTCGGTGCAGCGCTTGCACCGTTTTTCGCCGGCGAAAGAGCAGCACGAGTGCTGACACCCAAAACAACGCCGGGGTTCCAGAAGAGTTGCATCCGGGGCTGCCGCTCTTGCCAACCTCGACGAACAGCTCGCTGGCAGCGGTGCCTGCGAAGCCGCCCACGTTCAGCACGACCCGGTAGGTGCCAGGCTCGGGAAAGGTGATGTCGCTCTGCCAAGCAGGCGACGTCCACACGCGCTCTCCCTCCTCATCAAACACATCCCACTGGGCTGATGAGATGCATCCGTAGCCGGTGTCGAGGTCGGTCTCGTTGAGCAGCGTCCAGGTGAGGGCGCGGTCGTGCTCGACGGTGAACAGGGCCTCGGCGGGTGCGCAGGCCACCACATAGGCCTCGCGTATTGTGCAGCGGGTCTGTTCTCCGCAGGTTTCGGTTTCCCAGGTGTGGCAAGCCTCGATGGAGTAGGTGCCGGGCTCGGTGTACTCGTGGTCGGGGTCGAGCTGGTCACTGGTGCCGCCGTCGCCGAAGTCCCACTCAGTGCGGACGGGGACAGCCCCGACGGGATTGGACGCGCAGGCGAGGTTGAACGGCACCGAGCCCACAGCGATGGTGTTGGGATCGTCTGGGAGCAGCTCGTGCGAGCAGCGCCAGTTGGCGTGGGTATTGCGCAACGAGAGCGTCGCGATCAGCCGATCCGCAGCGTCGTCGGAGATGCCATCCACACCGCTTGTGCACGTCTCGATGTACTCGATGTCTTCGAAGTCCCAGGCGCCGAATGCGGACCCGATGAGCTGAACCCCGTAGTGGTGCAGGCTCCATGCGTTGGTGCAGCTGCCGCCGGTGATGGCGGCTTCGGTGGCCCACGCATTGTCGGCTCCGAGATTCAGGGCGACGTCGGTGGAGGTCGCTGCGACCGAGAGCTCTGCGCCTTCGCCAAACGCGAAGCCGCTCTGGCCCGCAGTCAGACCGTCGGCGTGGCCCATGAACGTGCTGGAGATGGCACAGGGTGCGGCGGCTTGCCACTCGGCCCACGCCGCCCCCAGCTCTTCAGCGACTTCTTCGTCCGATGCGCAGCAGGTCGGTGAACCGTCGATCCACCATTCGATCGGCAACTCTGGGTTGTAGGCCAGGTCCTCGGCATGGGCGGTGCCAAACAGCAGCAGTGCAAGCATGGCCTCACTCTAATAGGCGACTGCCCAGTGACGCTTCCCACCATCGCCGCCGCGTTCTTGATCCTCGGAATCGGCGCATCTCTGCAGGCCAGTGTCGGCTTTGGCATGGGCATGATGTCCGTGCCGCTGCTGTTGTGGGTCGGATTCACGCTGCCCGAGTGCGTGTCGATGGTCATGGGCGCGGCCGCTGTCCAGATGACATCGGGGCTTTGGCTCTACCGCGAGCACATTGACCTGCGGCACTCCATGCCGATTGCGGGATTTCAGTGCGCCACGATTCCATTGGGCGTGCTGGCCATGGGTCTGCTGGCCGATCTCGGAAAGGAGCCCGTTCAGCAAGCCGTGGGGGTGTCCATCTTGGCGGCGCTCGTGTTCCGCCAAGTGGCAAAGCCGACTCCCCGGGTGTCTGTGCCCTTCTGGTGGGGCGGGGTGGCTGGTTCACTCACCGGATTTCTCGGTGGCATGATCGCCATGGGTGGACCACCCATGGTGTTCTACGCACTGTCTCACGCGTGGCCCAAAGAGAAATTCCGGGCGTTCATCTGGACACAATTCCTGACCGCCAGCCCCATCATCTTGTTCGCGTTGTGGTGGCGATTCGGCAACATCGCCCCCGCGGGTGCGCTGCTGGGAGTGGCCGCCGCTCCGTGCGTGATCGCCGGCTCGCGCCTGGCTCTGTGGGCCACGGCAGAGTGGGACACCGACAACGCTCAGATGGCCGCGGTGGGCCTGCTGAGCATCTTGGGTGTCACCAGCATCGTGCGTCCGCTGCTGGGCTAGCGCACGACCTCGCCGGCTGGGTCAGCCTGCCCCACACGATGGATCGCGCCGCCCAGGCGCAAGACGATCGTGGCATGGCACTGGGGCATTCCAGCATCCCGTCTCTTTGGCAGTGCCCGGTCGGGTTGGCGCCGGCGGCACCGACCGCGGATCGAGAACGGCGCCCGCATTCGCACCGCGCAGCGGCTCATAGGTCGCAAGAGCGTCCCGACCACCATGATCTACCTACACGTGCTGTTTAAGGGCGCATCCGGCGTTCGCAGGCCGTTGGTTCGGCTGTTCGAAGACAAGGATTAGGTTGCGCTCGCGCTACCCGAATTCCGTTGGGTGCTGAGCTAGAAATCGGCGGGTTGCGGGTCTGCGGGCAAATCGAGTGCCGGGCGCCAAGGATTAGGTGGAACAGCCTATTTAGCGTTAGCGCGGCGGGCAGAGGTGGAGGGGATTGCCGCTGTGATCTCACTAGGTTCGCTGCCGAGAATGGCTTGCAAGGTTGGCCCGGTCCACCGCAAATCGCGCCTACCATCCGCCAAATCAATACACTCGACGTCGCAACTTCGCCTTCTTCCAATCCGCCTTGCTCGGGGCGGAGTAGATCAGGTTGCTCCACTCTTGCGGCCTCGGGACGGCCACGTCCGAAAGCTCACTACCACCCTCGCCGCCGAAGCCCATCATTGCGGTCTCGTTCCGGAGGATGTCGAGATAGCCCGTGCCGACGGCCCGCGGGAAGTACTTCCTGAGTGCGATTTGCACCGCGTTGCTGTACTCCGCCACAGCACGGTACTCCGCACCAGTCAGGGTGTCCTCAGTCTTCCGGTTCAGCCGCTGGAGGTCCTCGTTCGTGTAGCCCTTTTGCGCATAGTCCACGGCGGCGAACTTCTTCACATGGCCGCCAAGGTAGGGCCCATCACTCATCAGCCAGGTTGACCGCTTCGCAGGTAGGTGGTGCGTCTCAAAGAGGTAGATGCCGTGCTGATCGTCGTGCTGAATCTTCACCAGTGGCAGGGCCCCGCCTCCCGCGTAGTCGAAGAACGAGCGTTCGGTCTTGTACCCGTCGATCCCGACGGCGAAGAACCGCAGACCGCAGGCCTCGGCCTCCTCCGGCGAGTTCATCAGCACGTGCGCGGCGGTGGGCAGCTGCTTCAAGACTGGCGCCATTTGCTCGAAGTGTCTCGCGAGTTCCGCCCGGATGGCCTGCAGCAATTCCTCAGCGGACACTCGCTCCGTGGGTACCGCGAGAATGCACGACTTGTAGCTCATGTTCGGCCTCGGGCCGGTCGGTCGCCACATGTATTGCGACGACCAGCGGCTACAGATTGCGTAATCGCTATTCCGCGCAGTATCCGAACGTTGTCACATCGCTCGGTCGTCGGGGCGGCCTCGGCTGCCTCAGAGCAGACCCGATCTCACTTGCCGAATGGTACTGGAGCCGCTGAATCTCGTGGCCTCTATGGCGGCAGCCCATTCGGGGGCGAAGCGCGCGCGTTCTCCTGTTCCTGCGCCAAAGTGCGGGTGACAGAATCGCGCCGTACCCTTCCGGCGCACGTCTCCATGGAGGTTGGCTGAGACGACGCAACGGATCGAAGGCGGCGAGCACGCCCACGGCGGAATCTGCTCACAGGCCGAAGCGCATGTCTCCCTGTACGTTGGCTGACACGGTGGAACGGATCGAAGGCGGCGACCACGCCCACGGCGGAAGCGGCTCACAGGCCGTGGCGCATGTCTCCCTGGACGTTGGCGGACTCGGCGGCACGGATCGAAGGCGGCTGAAGCCATCGACCCCACCGCCTCTCGCTGGCCGCAACGGACTGCTCCAGGCGGAATCGATTCGTCCGGCATCACGGGCGGGAGGCCGTTCCAGGGGCGAACCGAACTCGTCCTCCTCGAAGCGCCCTCGGCTAACGTTGGTATGGCCCGACATGGCGCCAAAGGCGCCATGCAAGCCAACCTGTGAGCGTTGAACGGAACCGCTGCGCGGTAGCTGTCGGGGGTTGAGACGTGTTGCTGGATGCGATCCGTTCCAGCTGACGCGCAGCACATGGCAAGAGGCTGTTTGACCGATGCGGATCGGCTGCTGAGCAAGACATCCCTCATCGGGGCCACGCCTATCAAAACCGGCCCCGATGAGAGAATGTGATGACTCGATTGCGCGCGAAGATGATTGCCGACCTGCAGTTGCGGGGGCTCTCCGAGCGAACTCAAGGCCAATATATCGCCACGGCACGTCTGTTCGCTGAGTTCCACGGTGAATGTCCTGCGAACCTCGGCGCGGAACATGTGCGGGCCTTCCTCCTGAACCTGCATCAACACGGGCGAAAGCC
>CAYYHT010000016.1:0-25735 GCA_964471355.1 uncultured Enterobacteriaceae bacterium | reverse complement strand
TCGATGGTGGCGGCACCACCGTCTGGGTCGACGACACGCCCTTCGACATCGTCGATGGTCAGGTCAGCTTCGATGTCGCGGACCTCGCACCCGGTGAACACACGCTGATCTGGCAGGACGGCGGTCGTGCCGTCGCTGCAACCGAACTGATTCGCAGCCATCCCTACTACGTGCTCAATTCGGTGGACTGGGACAATGCGGACACGGCCGACCGAGTCCTGGACTGGCAGCAGCAGCTTCACGACGAGCACGTCAACCTGGTGATCACCCACTTCGTTGGTCCGTACACGTGGACTGACCCTGCACTGACCAGCGAGCGCCAGGATGTGCTGACCAACGAACTCAAGGGCTACCGCGACGACCACGGCGACGAGATCGCCCTGCACATCCACCCATACTGCAACTTTGTGAACACCACCTCGGTGACCTGCCTCGACACTCCCTCATTCGTCTACGAGACCGATGCCTCGGGGTACACCGTCGCGAACTACGCGTACAGCGAAGATGACTTCGCGACCCTTGTCGCGGCAGCGGATGACATCTTCGAAGCACAGGGTTTCGCCAAGCCCACCTCGTACCGAGCCGGGGGATGGTCGGCCGATCCGGGTGTGCTGCGAGCCCTGTACAGCCAAGGCTACGTCGCTGACACGAGCGCCAATAATTGGTCCCTCATGGAGGAGTGGATCGGCCAGGGAACTCTGTACACATGGAACGAAGAGAACTGGTCGGCCATCAACGAAACGAGCCAGCCCTACTATCCCCAGAACACCGACATTCAGCGGGGTGGAGACGACCCCATCGGCATCCTAGAAGTGCCAGACAACGGCATCTTGGTGGACTACGTCACCGCCGAAGAGATGATCGAGGTGTTCGAGGCGAACTGGGACGGAGACGCCCTAGACGTGCCGACTCAGCTCTCGATCGGCTGGCACAACAGCGCCAGCGCCCAGTTTCGCGCCCGGATGGGCGACGCGCTCGATGAGATCGACGAGCACCAAGCATCCAATGACGAGGGCCCTGTCATCTACGAGACTCTGTCCAACATGGTGCTGGTGTGGCCGCAGTAGGCCTTGGGCGCCCTATAGATAGCCCTGGGCCTGCAGCGTAAACAGCTTTGCGTATTGCCCTTCCACCTGCATCAGCTGCTGGTGAGTCCCCTCTTCGATGAGCTTTCCATGGTCGAGCACAGCGATGTGATCGGCCATTCGGACCGTCGAGAAGCGATGGCTGATCAAGATCGCCATCTGCTCGGCGGTCATGTCCCGAAAGCGCTGGAAAATCTGTGCCTCGGCCTCGGCGTCCATCGCGGCCGTGGGCTCGTCGAGGACCAAAATTTGCGCGTCCTTGCGCATGAACGCCCGGGACAGAGCGACCTTCTGCCACTGCCCCAGCGACAGCTCGCGGCCGTCCTTGAACCACCGTCCGAGCTGGGTCTGAAACTTGTCGGGCATCTCGTCGATGAACGGCATCGCCATGCCCTTCTCGGACGCCTCGCGACGCCGGCCATCGTCTTCGAGGAAGTCGACATCACCCACCCCGACGTTCTCACCCACCGTCATCTGGTAGCGCACAAAGTCCTGGAAGATGACCCCGATGTGATCGTGAAGCGTATCTGTGTCCCATTCGCGCAGGTCGCGACCATCCAACCGGATGCGTCCGGCACTGGGCTCGTACAGGCCCGCTAGCAGCTTGATGAGCGTGGTCTTGCCGCTGCCATTGTGGCCGACCAACGCTAGCTTGCGGCCCGGCGGCAGGTGCAGGTCGAGCTCGGAAATCGCCGGTACATCAGCCCCCGGGTAGGTGAAGCTGACGGACTCAAAGCGAATGCCATCTCCCGGCTTGGTTCCAGACGTCGCCGTGCCCTGCCTGGCGGGCACCTCGGTCTCGAGGAACTCGTAGAGGTTGCTGAGGTAGAGGTTGTCCTCGTACATGCCACCGACGGCCTGCAGGTTGGCCGAGAACGCCGCTTGGCCCTGCTTGAAGACCATCAGGTACATGGTCATGTCGCCGAGGGTGATGAGCGACGCCACCGTCGCCAGCAGAATCCATCCGTAGGCGCCGTACAAGGCCAAGATCGAGAGCAGACCCAGGCCAAAGCCCCAGGCTCCGCGCCGAAGGGTCAGGTTGCGGTCCTCTCCATACAACGTCTCAAAAATGGCTTTGTAGCGTTCGACCAGCATGGGCCCGATGCCCATGAGCTTGACCTCTTTGGCGTAGTCCTCTCGGGCCACGACCACTTCGAGGTAGGCCTGCTTGCGCTTCTCGGGGGTACGCCACCGGAACAGCCGAAACGCCTCGCCGGCGAAGGTCGTCTCGGCGACGAAAGCCGGAACCGCTGCCACGGCCAGAATGGCGACTGCCCAGGGACTGAAGGACAGCAGGATCGCGCCATATGTGACCAAAGCCAGAGAGTTCTGAAACAGGCCAAAAGAGCGACGTGCGAGTGACAGTGGGCGGCTGCTGGCCTCGCGACGCGCTTGGGTCATGCGGTCATACAGCTCTGGGTCTTCGAAATGGACCAAGTCAAGCTCAAGGGCCTTTTCGAGAATCAGCACGTTGGTTCGGTGCCCAAGCTGGGCACGCAGCAGCCACTGACACACCTCGAGGCCCTTCTGCGCTCCAGCCATTGCAATGACCAGCCCAGCTTCGACCGCCATCCAAAACACGGCATCGTCGCGGTCGGCTGGCAGGCCCGTCTGAGCCGCAAGCACAACCCCGTCGATGATCAGTTTGCCCACGATGGCGATCACGGCGGGCAGTAAGCCGGCGATTCCCGTCAACAAGGCAAGCGCCACCGTCAGGCCCGGATTGGTCGTCCACACCAGTTCAACAGCACGCCACGTGTACCGGAAAACGCCGAGTCCTCGGCGAATGGTCCGCATTGTTATCCTCACTAAGGACCCTCCCCGGAGCGGCAAGCCCTGAGCGCCGGCCAGAAACTCGTTGAACTCGTTCCGATCGAGCCGCCTCCGCCTGAACAGCGAGCGCGGAGAGATGCTGCTTTTGCACCACCTGGTGAAAAGCGCACCCGATACTCGTTGCCAGAGTCCCTCGAGAGCCACTCCCCGGTGGGCTTTCGCACCAGAATCCCGCTGACGCGCGACGAGGTTGACGAAGCAGTTCAGTTGTTGTCGATGGAACGCGTAAATCGCTTCGACTACCCGACGGCGGTCACTGAGCAGGAGCTGTTCGAGGAGTGCTCACTTGGGGTGCTGAGCGCCCGCCAATCCACCAACTACCGCGGCCACCGACAGTTCACCTTTGGCCCCGAGGACAGCGCTGAAATTGTCGGGCTGCTGTGTGAGCTCGATCATCTCGACGCGCCGGTGCTGACGGGCTCGTGTATGACCCATGTGGTGATGTCCCGGCCCTATCGAACGCCGTTCACCATGCTGCTGACCTTTATCGGTCACTGGCCCATCATCAGCTTGTTCACCGTATTCTGGCGGGCCATCAAGAAGCGCTTCTGGCACGTCGATGACATCCCGACCATTGGCTACCTGCAGGACTTGCACATCGGTGTGCTCGCCGACGCCATGGAGCGCGCATCTGTGATCGCCTCGAACGGTCGCCGTCGCGCGCAGATCATCCAGGGCCCATTCACGGACCGGCCGCAGCCAGCCGAGAAGCAGTGGGCCATCGAAGCGCTCTACAAGGTGTGCGGCGTGTCAGATGCCGAGCGTGCCGCAGGCTGGCGGCTGGCCCTGGTGGCCCAAGTAGGCAATGCCATCGCAGATGAGCGCATTGGCATCAACGAGACCACATGCCGCAAGCTGGGCGCCAACCTGCTCGCCTTCCGCAGCGAGCGCATTCAGCCTGGTGTGAACCAAGAGTCCAAGGCTCCCGAGGCCTACCAGCGACGCCAGGACATGGACCTGCCAGACGAGCTGACAGTGATGGCTGGCAGGGCTGCGTACAACGCATTTGCCCACTGGACCGGCTGTGACCGAGAGCTGAGCAAGGATCTGGTCATGCTGGAGCGGGTCGACGTACTCACCGACGGCGGCAAGACCCGACTGCGCGAGATTCGCGAGCAGCTGGCCTGGGTCACCGACAAAGTCGTAGCCAACCTGCCGTGGTGGGCGGACTGGCCTACGGGAATGGCACTCTCAAGAAATGCTGCAAGGGGCAAGAAGGCGTTCGCGCTGGCCGGTCAGCGCATCTACATCGTGGGTCTGTCCAGGTCCGAGCTCGAGAAGGCCGGAATCAACTGGCGCATGGCGGTGCGTGCAATCGGAGCCTTGTCCGCTCGAGGCGCGCTGGTTGCCGAGATCTTTGGGGTCATGGAGCTGCCCGAGGACTGCGACTTGCTGGCCGGCATCTGCCTGATGGCCGGACCGGTCAATCAGAACGACATCGGCAAGCAGTTCTACGGCCAAGCCGACTTATTGGCCGGCGCTTTCCCCGAACGCGACCCCACATCGCTGTTGCTGTGGACCTGCAAGGCCAAGACGGTTGCAGACCCAATCGGCAACGAGGAGCAGCTGCTCAACCCCTCGCGAAAGGGCGCGCTGGTCGACCTTCGCCCCTCCCCCGACGAGGTGGTGTCCATCAAGCTCGAAGGCGCCATGACCCCGATGCGAAGCGCGGGGGGCAAGCTGAACGAAGAGCGTGCGTTCAGTGAGCTCGAGAACTTCGTGACCGATAGCTCAGGCAAGGACATCCCGGGCAATCGGGGCGTGCCGTGGCCCGAAGAGGCCCGCAACAAGGAGCTGTGGGAGATCTTCTGACGCGGTCGAAACCCACTACTACAGCGAGCGCACCGCCATCGTGGGCCATTCAATCTCGGCGAATGGCACGTATTTGTCCTCTCCTGAGATCGTCCGGGTCTCCTCGAAGACAAGCTCTCCGGCCAGGTGAATCTTGACGGTGACGTCGTTGTCCCCTTGGCGCACGCTGCCGGGGTAGTCGTGCACGATGACCTTGTAGATGCCCGACGCCGGCGCGTAGACGTTGATGTTCTCGGGACCGGTGCCGTCGATGTCATCAAGGTCGAGGTGGGGATCGTCCCCATCAAAATTGCCGTCGCCAAAGTCTGGACCGTAGTCGCTCTCGACGCAGTTGCCGTAGTAGCAGTCCCCATCTGATTCGACTGCAGCCGGGCCCTCGACAAGGTGCAGGTCCATGTCATCACCCGGCTTTTCCCAGTGCATTTCGATCCAGAGGTCTTCAGCCGGAACTGCACGGATGGATACTTCGCACGGGTCCGACATCACGCACTGGTCGTTGGTCACGATCAGCTGCGCGATGTAGTTGCCCGCCATGTCGGGGCTGAAGCCGTAGCGGTTCTGCACGCCCTCGCCGATGGGTGCCGTGGAGCCCGTCGGGGTCTCGACCAGCGTCCATTGGTAGTCCACGATGGGGTTGCCGTTCGGGTCATAGGACTCCTGGCCCATGAAGTTGGTCTCGTCGAAGATGGGGTTCATCTCGACGTTGGATGCCGAGCACACTGCAACCGGGCGGTCTTCGGGCAGCGCGCCAATGCTATCCGCCGGGTCGCAGCCGAGGCGTTCGAGCGGCGACGGCATCCATTGCGGGATGATCTCGTAGTCAATCTGCGGGCAGGCGGTGAGTGGCAACAGGGCGAGAGCAAAGGCGACAGCGCGCGTCATGGTGACTCCAGAGAAAAGCAAATCGATGGCAACAGGCCACGCCCTGCCCCAAAGCAAAAGTCGTGCCAACTCGCCGATCGGCCTTCTGTCCGGTTTTCGTGTTTCCCCAGCCCCCCAGTGGCAACGAAGTCGCGACATCCATGTCCGGGCGATGTCAAGAAGTCCCATCGACCCACGGATCGATCTCGGCGGTTGACGGTCGGACATTTTTGACTACAATCTCAATGTAGTCAGTGAGTCCCAATGGATCCCGAAAAGAGAAAGCGCATCTTGGATGCCGCGAGTGAGCTGTTCGCCCACTTCGGATTCAAGAAGACGTCCATCGACGAAATCGCCCAGAAGGCCGGGATTGGCAAAGGAACCGTGTATCTTGTGTCCAAGAGCAAAGCGGACCTCTTCTACCAGGTCGTGCACCGTGAACTGACCGCCTGGCTGTCTGAAGCCGCTGAGCTGATCGACCCCCGCGTACCGGCCGATCAGCTACTGGTGACCTGCAGTGTCGCCGCCTACGGCTACCTGCAGAGTCGCCCCATCGTTCGCGAGCTGATGCTGGGCAACTACGACCAGCTGATGCCGCTGTGGACCGACCATCTCACCGGGCTGAGAAGCATGGGCGCCACCAACACCCGCCGCATCCTAGAGATCGGCATTGATCAGGGCATTTTCCGCGAAGACCTCGATGTTGTTGGCTGCGGCAAGCTCCTCCAAGAGATGCAAGCAGCCGGCTTGATGGTCGCCTACCGCGAAAACCAGACCCCAGAGCAGATGTTGAAGCAGGCTCACCTGGGCCTCGACTTGCTTCTTAACGGCCTTCGCACTCGGTGAGGCCCCCTTTTTTTGCCGCATTCTGCGGCATTATGACTAAAAAACCATTTCAGTCAATTCCCCAACACAGGAGTCCAAGATGACCACCACAACCACCGTGCTTCAGCGGATCAACGCCGCCATCGATCGCCCAATCCGACGCATGCTGCTCTCGCAGCGCTTGGCCAAAGCGTACGTCTTCAGCAGCTACGCCGATGCTGAAGGAAGCGGAGAGGGCAAGGTGTTCGACCGTGCCCTGAACCGTGCCACCGATCCGAAGCTCAAGAACATGATTCGCAAGCACCAGGAGGATGAGCTGCGTCATGAGCGAATTCTCGAGGAGCGGCGCGAGCAGCTTGGACTGCCCAGGCTGGTCATTCCCCCTCACCTCAAGATGATCGACAAGCTCTCGGCGGCGGCCGGTGGCCTGTGGGACCTGCCGATGGACCGCGATGAACATGTCGCTCGCATGTACACCCTGCTGTTCGTCATCGAAGAACGAGCCCTCGAGGAGTTCAGCAAGGCCGCAGACCTGCTTGAAGAACTCGATGACCTGCAATCAGCTGAGGTGTTGCGTTCCATTGCAGCAGACGAAGCACGCCATCTCAAATACTGCCGGGCCATCGGCCGCCGCTACGCCGAGAGCGATGAGGCGTTTGAGCGCGGCATCGAGACCATGCGCGATCTCGAACAGCGCGTCTACGCCGAGCAGGGACGCTCGATGGTCAAGCACATGATCGACGAGGGCCTGCTGGAGCTGCCTGTGGCATGGCGCCTGTTCCTAGGCCCGCTGCTTCGCATCGCTGGCAGACTCGACGTGGGCAAGCCGCTGAATCAGCCTGCAGCACTCGCCGCCTAGCTCCCCGCCAAGAAGCGCAGCGCGGGTGGCAGGAACGCATCGGGGTTGTCGACGTGTGCAAAGTGCGATGCATCTTGCAATTCAACCCAGTCTGCATCGGGTAGCAAGGCATACAGTCTTCGGCCAACTGTAGGGGGTACCATCGGGTCCCGTTCTGCATAGATCAACTGTAGCGGAATGGGAAAGGACTGTCCGCTTTGGTGGCGGCTGGTCAGTGTCGCTTCGAACTCGCGCAGCGTCGCCGGCGTGAGGGTCTCGTTCAGCATGTGGGCGAAGGCGCGCACCCCCTCGTTGCTGGACAGGGCAGCCGCGTACTCCCGAGTTTCTTGGCGAGATTTGAGGGACTCATCAAAGTAGTGCACGTTCTTGAACACCCAGAGCTCGGGGTTGAAGTGCACGAGCGCTTTGACGATGCGAAACGAGAACGGGATGGTCATTCCGACCTTCAGCGCTCGCATGCGCCCAGTCACAAGCCCAGGACTGTGGAGGTTGACCAGCCGGCTCATGGCATTGGGACGGCGAAGGGCCAAGCGCATGGCCAGGTAGCCGCCCATGGAGTTTCCAATCACCCGGCAGCCGGTGATGCCCAGGGCATCCATCAGCTCGCCAATCCAGTCGGCCAGCGCATCGGGGTGGTAGGAGACGTCGGGCTTGTCGCTGCGTCCAGCACCCGGAAGGTCCGGCACATAGAGGGTGAATTGCTGGGAGAGGCGCTCGATGACGTAGCGCCACGAATAGCTCGACGTCATGAAGCCATGCACCAGCAGCAGCGGCGGGCCACTTCCCGTGATGCGCACGTGGGCATCCATCGGTCCGAAGTGGGCACTGTCGACGCGCACGGTCTCAAACGGCGTGTCGAAGTATGGATGAGGCAGACGCGGAAGCTCGGGGACGTCGCGGAATGCCATCTGCTGAAAGGGTTCGGCCATGGCCGCTGACTACTCGGTCGGCCCCGGCAAGGCTCGGCCTGTGGGACTTGTCGACGAAACGGGACGATTCAGCTCGATCCCGCGTCCTGCTTCTCGACCCTCTGCATAGCCGCCGGATCCACCGATGCGAACCCGCCGGCCACGGCGAAGTCGCGGATGTCGTCGCGCGACGTGATCTTCGAGGCTCGCGTCGGGTACCCAGACCAAGCCCGCTTGTTCGCAGACGTCGGCTTGCTGCTCGAGCTTGGACGAAAAGCCCACCATCACACCGGCCAGGAATCGCTGGCGATTGGCGTCCGAGCGCAGTCCAAGTCGCTGCTTGTGTTCACGCCACAGCCGCCCCGCGGTGTACCTGAGGTAGTCGTGTGCGTGCGCTGCAAAGGCGACGTTCTCGGGACTGCCGTTGATCTCGAGGGTTCGGCCAGTCGTGCCGCGTTCGCGAATGAAGGTCTGAACCCAGACCACACGCACAAAGAACCGCTGCGCCAGCAGGCCAGCCAACAGCTTTTCCCAGCCGGCAAAGCGCTTGCGTGAGGGACCGATCTCGCGGAATTCGTAGCGATGTTCGGCGTCGTGACCCAACGAAATGTTGTGCTCGAGCATCAGCTTCTGGGCGCGGTTCATGGCGGCTTCGGCTTCATGCTGGTTGTCGCTGGATGCCAGGGCGAGCAGCTTTCGAATGCGCCTGAGCGCCGAGCTGCGCTCAGGTGTGGCGTGCTCGGTGAGGGCTCCGCCTGCCCGGGAGTCCACGCCCAGTCGCTCGCACGCACGTCGAAAGGCAGGCCCATGCGCCCGTTCATCGGTCGCACCCAACACCTCGTCGGCGTACTGGTGGGCCATCTCGTGCTTGAGCACCTCGACGACGTGTCCCCAGGGGGCCGTGGTAGCGAATTCACGAGAGAGGGCCAGCGTTCGACTGAGTCGCTGCCATCGCCCCAAAATGTGTTGAGCATCTGCGAGCTCGAGCACCGGCGGCACCATCGCTCGCTTGAGGCGATCGCGGTTGAGGTGGCCCCACTCCACTTCCAGCTGTTTTAGCAAGCTGCGCTCAAGCTCGGGACCGAGACTCACGGCAGGAAACGGCTCGCTTCTTCGGGCCGGGGAATGCGGCAGCTATCGACCCGGCCAAAGATGCGGTACCGCACGGCGGCGAATGCCCGGTAGCCGGTATCTGTGATTGGACGGGGCACGAATCGCAACCAAGACAGCAGCCGCCATGCACCGCCGAGGTCGTGCAGAACGCCCAGCACCGCGTGACTGTGTACGGTCACGGTCTCGCCCGACTGGGTCTGGCGCACCAGGACCAAGCTATCGAGATCGGCCGGCAGTTCGGGGTGGCGCCCTAGCACACCGGCGGCGGTGTCCCCCTGCAGGGGAGCGAACGAGAACTGCCCGACTGAATCGCGCTCGAGAATGAACTGAACGGTGGCATCGCACACACCGCACTCACCGTCGTACAGCAGGACGGTCTGCGGGAGGGTTGGCGGTTCAGCAACGGCTTGCATGATGCAAACCTAACCACGGTCCCGTCTGCGAACACGGCACAAACCCCACAACATCGGCAGCATGAGCAGCCATGCTCCCCCAGCCGGGCTTGGCCCGACCGAACACAGGCCACCCGGACCGCCTCCGTTCAACGGATCGCCCTCTTGGCCGCCGAACTCGTCGTCTGGCGGACCGTCATCGACCCCTTCGGGACCATCTGCATCTGGATCGGCGCTGTCTCCGATTTCGCCGAAATCATCGAGGCCGTCGCCGTCTGTGTCCGGATCTTCACAGTCGTTGTCGACCAGGTCATCGCAGTTGTTGTCGATGCCATCGCACCATTCGGGAGCGCCAGGGAAGACGTCCGCATTGGCGTCGTCACAGTCCTCGACCTCGTCGAAGCCATCGCCGTCGTTGTCGTCGGCGAATGCGGGACCAACCAGCACAAGCCACAGGGCAAGAACTCTCATGAGCCAGATTCTAGCCGGGCCGATAGGCGTTCGCATGCCCATGATCGATGTCAACGGCACACGCCTGCACTATGTCGAGAAGGGCACCGGCCCCGACACGATTGTGTTCTCGCACGGCCTGCTGTGGTCCCACCACATCTTCAGCGCACAGATCGATGCGCTGTCGCAGCACTTCCGGTGCATCGCCTATGACCACCGCGGTCAGGGCGACAGCGATGTGCCCCCTGAAAAGACCATCACCATCGAGACCTGTACAGACGACTGCATCGAGCTGATCGGCCTGCTCGACGCCGCCCCCTGCCACTTCGTGGGCCTGTCGATGGGGGGCTTTGTAGGCATGCGCATCGCCGCACGCCGACCCGAGCTCATCCGGACACTCGCCCTGTTCGAGACCGCCGCTGACCCTGAGCCGAAAGCCAGCGCCCGAAAGTACAAGCCCATGTCCTGGGCCGCTCGCGTGTTGGGGGTCAATCGACTGCTGGCGGCGCGGGTCATGCCCATCATGTTCGGCGAGACCTTTCTCAACGATCCCGAGCGAGTCGACGAGCGCCGAGAGTGGCGAGACCGCCTGATGCACAACAAGCGCACCATCTATCGATCGGTGAACGGCGTCGTTGAACGCCGGGGAATCGAGCACGAGCTTCGGCACATCACAGCTCCTACTCTCGTCCTGCACGGTGACGAGGACAAGGCCATCAGCCGTAGCCGGGCGCTGTCCCTGGTCGAGCACATTCCCGATTCGCGCTTTGTCACCCTGCGCGCAGCAGGACACACGGCCACGGTCGAGCAGCCGGGTGCCTCGACTGCCGCACTGGCCGAGTTCTATGGGCTCTAGATCTCAGGCACGCAGATGACGGGAACCTTGGTCGGGTAGACCATGCCGAAGGTCACACACATCTCGCCTGGGAAGGTCAGATCGTGGTCCTCGTCGTTGTCCCACGTGCAGCTCGTCGTCAGGCGATCGCCGGCCTCGACCTTGAACGCGCCGTCGTCGTAGTTCGCAAACGGCGGAGCGTCCCTCATGTAGGGGTCCCACTCTGGCACGTCATAGATGATCTCGGTGTCTTCGGTGGTCGCGTTGGTGAAGCGGGTCTGAAACGCCGTTCCCCACTCATGCATATGTCCGCCGATGAACAAGACCGTGTAGGGGTCTTCGAACGCGCAGTCGAAGGTCAAGTTGAAGGCCGGGTCGTTGGCCGGGATCAACAGGTCGTCGGTGACGGTGTTGACCAGCGGCGCGGCCCAGGTCACCACGTCGGCCTCGGGAATGACCTCGAGCTGGGCTTGGTCCTGAATCAGGATGGGATTGGGCGTGGCGTTGATGTAGTGGGACTGAACCACGATGCGCTGCCCGGACTTCAGCGGGGCTGCCATGCCTTCCGGCAGCGCGAAGCGGTTGGTCACACCACCGTCTGCCATGTCCTCGGACTCGCCACCGATGATGATGGGGTCCAGGTCGGTCATGGAGAGCTGTTCGGTGGTCGTGCAGTCCCAATCCGTCCCATCGGCGAGATCGCGCTCGGTGGTCGTGGTGCCGAAGATCACCACGTGGTGGCCGCCCTCGGACTGGTAGTTGGACTGGCCTGTGATTCCGACATCGGGACCGTCGTAGGTCAGCACGAGGCAGAACTGCTTTTCTTCGTAGGCCCCGATGATCCACTCGGGGGTGTCCCAGACCAGCGCGCCGTCCGCCGGGGCCGGGAACTCCTGGCGCATGTCGACCACTTCGGGCTCGGGCTCGGTGGGATTGCAGCCAGTCAACGCCCCTAGGGCGACAAGCAAAGTGAGGGTCATGGGACCTCCGTCTACGGGTTCAAGAAGCCGAAGAAGACCTCGGCGGGTGTCTCTGCGTCTTTCACGACCAGAAACTCGTTTTCATTGGGCAAGGTCACCGGATCTTTGGAGTCCGGGTCTTCATCGCCGGGCACGGCGTTCGAGTCACTGTCCATAAAGCCCAAGATGGTGACCCAATCATTGGGCAGCGGGTCGGTCACGAACAATGCCGCGCTGACCGGCTCGCCCGTCAGGTCAATCTCGGCGACGTGGATGTGAGCCAAGGGCAGCGCTCCGTCGTCCGGACCAATTCCGGTCACCTCATCTGCCAGGTAGACCGAGCCCCAGAATGGCCCCAGCGCGGGTTCTTGCATGACATCGCGGTAGTCGTCGTCAATGCGAAAGCTCAGGGCCAGAGTGCCCGTACCTGCGACATCCTCGTCGCCTGTGTCGGTGTCGGTCTCGACCGATCCCGTGCAGGCAAGCGCCAACAGCAGCGTGAGCATGGTCCCCCCCTGGACGCGCGACATATACCCGATTCAGGGTCAAGCCGCAGCAAAGCCCTGGACTGCCGCAGCCGCCTCCATATTTCGCCGACCACGCCCTCCACAACCGGCTACACTGCAATCCTACATTTTCGTAGGATTTGGAGAACGGCATGGCCATGGCCCCTCGCCCATCGTCGCTCGAAGAGGTTCACTTTCTGCATGAAGTGGCTACCTTGGCCTGTTCCGGCAGCGAATTGGATGAAGTCCTGGGTCCACTTCTGCGGCTGATGTCAGAACGCATGCGACTGCACCGGGCAGGCCTTGCGTTGATCGACCGGGCACAGGGGACCATCGCCCTGCGCGCCGCACACGGCCTGACCCCCAGCGAAGTCAAGCGCGGACGCTTCCGCCTTGGGGACGGGTTGGTTGGCCGAGTGGCCGCAACCGGCACCCCAGAGTTCGCCGAGAGGGACGAGCCCACCCGCTCCTTTGTGGCCGTACCCATCGAGCGTCGCGGACGAGTGCTCGGCACCCTCGGTGGCTCACGCCCGCTGACCGATGCGCGCTCCCTGCGACAAGACATCGTCGTGTTGAGCATCGTCGCCGCACTGATGGCACCAACCGTCGAGGCCTTCTGCGACCAGAGCCGAGGCATGGCCGAGGACCACACCCGCTACCAGCCGTCCGGCATCATCGGCAAGAGCAAGACCATGAGCTCGGTCTACGAGCTGATCGACCAAGTGGCGAGCAGCTC
Source organism: uncultured Enterobacteriaceae bacterium (assembly GCA_964471355.1). GTDB lineage: Bacteria > Myxococcota_A > UBA796 > UBA796 > CAYYHT01. The sequence goes on along the minus strand of CAYYHT010000016.1, from coordinate 12,561 downwards.
GACGATGGTCCTGCTGCGAGGCGAGAGCGGCACGGGAAAGGAGAGGGTGGCCAGCGCCATCCATGGGCACAGCAAGCGCGCTCGCGCCCCATTCGTGAAGGTGAATTGCGCCGCCTTGCCCGAGACCCTCATCGAGACCGAGCTATTCGGCCACGAGCGAGGCGCATTTACCGGAGCTCATCAGCAGCGAAAGGGCCGCTTTGAACAGGCGCATGGCGGCACGCTCTTTCTCGACGAAATCGGCGATCTGTCGCCTTCAACTCAGATCAAGCTGCTGCGCGTTCTGCAGGAACGAGAGTTCGAGCGCGTCGGTGGCAGTCGCACCGTGCGCGTCGATGTGCGGGTCATCACCGCGACCAGCCGCAACCTCGAGCAGATGATGGAGCAAGGCGGTTTTCGCGCCGACCTGTACTACCGCCTCAATGTGTTCCCCATCCACCTGCCTGCCCTGCGCGAGCGCAAGACGGACATCCTGCAGCTGGCGAACCACTTCATCGAGGTGTGCAACCGCTCTCATGGCCGTCATGTGCGCCGCATCGCCACGTCCGCCATCGACATGCTGATGGCCTACCACTGGCCGGGCAACGTGCGCGAGCTCGAGAACTGCATCGAGCGGGCCGTCCTGCTAGCCCGCGACGACGTCATCCTGGGGCACCACCTGCCGCCGACGCTCCAGACCGCCGATGCTAGCGGCACCCTGCCCAGCGAAGGGCTGGCGGCCAGGGTCGACGTCTTTGAGCGTGAGCTGGTCCTCGATGCGCTGAAATCGGCGGGCGGGAACCGGGCAAAGGCAGCACGAGCACTGATGATCACCGAGCGAATCATGGGCCTGCGCATCGCCAAGTTCGGGATCGACCCGAAACGGCATCGACAAGGTCGCTAGTGCCTACATTTATGTAGGCCTGTATCCAAATTCCTACATTTATGTAAGCTTCCGCAGATTAATGGCCATGCCTCTTTGGCCAAAGATGCCCCTCCATCGCGGCAAATGCCCCATGCATCCGCGTTGGCACGGGCTTTGCTCAGGAGACGCGCGAAGGCGCAGATCCCTGTCCGCGCATTGAGGAGCATCCCTTGGACGAAGCAATCACCCCAGAACTCGCCCTGTTCTGGATCAACAACACCTGGATGCTCATCGCGTCCTTCATGGTCTTTCTGATGCACTTGGGCTTCGCTGCCCTCGAAGCCGGCATGACGCAGTCCAAGAACACCGTGAACATCCTGTTCAAGAACATCTGCATCCTCTCCATTGGGCTGCTGACCTATGCCTTGGTCGGGTTCAACCTGATGTACCCGGGCGAGGCCTACGCCGGTGCCTTCTGGGGGTTTGCGGGCTTCGGCATCAACACCGACCCCTCCGGTCTGACCATTGCGTACGCCGACGGTGCCTACACCTACTGGACCGACTTCATCTTCCAGGCGATGTTTGCCGCAACCGCCGCAACCATCGTCTCCGGCGCGGTCGCCGAGCGGGTTCGCCTGTCCAGCTTCCTTCTCTTTGCCGCGGTCTACGTCGCCATCGCCTACCCAATGGTCGGCATGTGGCACTGGGGCGGCGGATGGCTCGCCGAGACCGGTTTCCATGACTTCGCCGGGTCCACCATCGTGCACTCCGTCGGCGGCTGGGCAGCCCTGACGGGAGCGTGGGTCCTCGGGCCACGCATCTCCAAATACGACGGACGCTCAGACCAGGACCTGCGCGGCCACAACTTGCCGCTGGCAGCCATTGGCGTGTTGCTGCTTTGGTTCGGCTGGTACGGATTCAACGGTGGCTCAGTGCTGTCCGCAGACCCCGCAGCTGTCTCGCTGGTCGTCGTCACCACCTCGCTGGCTGCCGCGATGGGTGTGCTGTCCGCCGCAATGGTGTCCTGGTGGGTCCACCAGAAGCCGAATCTCTCGATGGCCCTCAACGGCGCGCTCGCCGGCTTGGTTGGCATCACGGCCAGTGCGGACATCGTGACTCCGATGGCCGCCATCATCATCGGCCTAGTCTCGGGCATCCTCGTCATCGGCGCGGTTCACGCCATGGATCACATGCGCATCGACGACCCCGTCGGTGCCGTGCCGGTGCACCTCGTCTGCGGCATCTGGGGCACGCTGGCCGTCGGGCTGTTCTCGGTGGAGCACTCGATCATGGTGCAGATGCTGGGCATCGCGGCCACCGGAGCCTTCTGCGTACCCGTCAGCCTCACCCTCTTCACACTGCTCGACCGCACGCTGGGGATGCGCGTGGATGAAGAACACGAGCTGTATGGGCTCGACTACCACGAGCACGGAATGGAGGCCTATGGCGCCTTCCCGCTGCGCACCGACGAGCACTTCGGGCTCGCCGCCAAGTAGCTCAAGCTGCGGCGGACAGTCCGCGATTGGGACTGCTGCGCCCTCAAACATACAGGTTCTGTCAATGCTGCTCCGCTGCCGTCCGATGGCGGATACACAAGCGGCGTTGTGACTTTGTTTTGTTTTTGGAGTCGCCTTTGTTTGCACTGCTTTCTTTGTTGACTGTCGCCCCTCCGGCCGTCGCCCAGACCCATGATGTGGCGACCGCCGAGTACCAACGCCTTCACGGCGAGATGCGTCGCCTGTCGCAGCGTCGAGCCTGGAGCGGACTTGAGCGTGCCTATGTGGGCGCATCCCAGACCGGCATCGCGCTCAGCTTCGAGGACCACCTGCACGGCGCCACCGCCGCCAACGAGCTCGGCAACGTTGACGAGACCCGCAAGCGCTTGTGGAAAGCCCACCAGCTTCGCGAAGACCGTCAGGTGATCGAGTGGCTGTGGACCATCGACACCGGCTACGGCCAAGTCGAACTCGCTGTGGACCAAGGCCGTGAAGGCCTCATCATCGATGATCCGCCCTTCGAACCCGTGGCCCGAATGGCCATTGGCAACGCCCAAGCCAAGCTCGATGACGAAGGCACCTACACGGGTCTGCTGCCTCTTGGCGACTACCAGCTCGGCGCCGCCAGCTTTGCTGTGGCTGGTCAGGCCTGGCGTCCCGTCAAAGTGGATGTTCGCTCAGAACCCACACGTGGCTGGTTCAAGCGACGCTGAGCCGCTCCGCGTTCAGCACGCCATCCACTGTGACGGTCGAGATGCTGCCTCGCTCGTGAGGCAGCTGGGACTTCACGCGCAGCCAGTTCGCGGTGTAGCCCGAGGTGCCGTCCGCCTCCCACAACACAGCGTGCTGCCGTCCGATTTCAGAGCGCAGGCGACGCTCCTTGAGTTGCGCCATCAGGGCGTGGAGCTCGCGGCTGCGGCGCTTCTTGACCTCGCCGTGAACCTGCCCCGACATCGTGGCGGCCGCGGTTCCCCGGCGTGGTGAAAAGCGGAAGATGTGCGCGTGTCCCGGTGCCAGCCGTTGAATCACCTGCATGGTCTGGTCGAACTCGGCGTCGGTCTCGCCAGGAAAGCCCACGATGATGTCTGTGGTCAGGTGGAAACCAGGGACTTCGCGGGCTTGGACAGCCAGCTCGCTGAAGTGTTCGACGCTGCACCGACGGGCCATGCGCCGTAGCACAGTGTCGGACCCGCTCTGCAGGGGCAGGTGCAGGTGTGGACATAGGCGCGGGTCGCTCCACAAGTCGAAGAAACCGGGGGGCAGGTCCCAGGGTTCGAGGGAGCCAAGTCGAATGCGGGGCACGCTCGTGCGAGCCACGACCGCCTCGATCAAGCTTCGCAGGTCGCTGCCGATGTCCGATCCGTAGCCGCCGAGATGAACACCGCTCAAGACGACCTCGACGATGCCCTCGTCCTCCAGGGCACGCACGTCGTCCACGACCGCGTCGATCGATCGGCTGCGCTCAGAACCTCGGGCGACGGTGACGATGCAGTAGGTGCATCGGTGGCGGCAGCCATCCTGGACCTTGACGAAGCCTCGAGTTCGCCGGGGAGCCGACGCATCCGGATCGTCACCAAGCCCTAAATTGAGCAGCTTGACCAGATCGCTCTTGTCGGCATTCGGCACGACCAGATCCGCATCAAAACTGTCCGGATCGATTGTCGCCTCGCATCCGGTCACAACAAGCCGAGAATCCGGTGAGCGCGTGCGCAGTTGCCGAAGCGTGCGACGGGAGGAGCGGGCAGCATCTGAGGTGACGGCACAGGAGTTGAGCACCACCACATCGGCTCGTTCGGGGGCCGCGACGACTGCATGCCCATCGGCACGAAGCTGTCGCTGCCAGCGCCCGATCTCGGCCTCGTTGAGCCGGCACCCGAGGGTAGTAAGGAAGACATTCACGGCCGCCTGCTAACTCGACAGCCGGGTGCCCCGACGCAGACACGGAGGAGTCCGGACATTCTCCTTGCTGGATCGGCAAGTCAGCGGGCATTAAACGGCGCTTCCGGAGGCGCCATGCGCATCGCTGCTCTGATTCCCCTGTTCCTCGTCCTCTTCACCGGCTGCCGTGACAGCTTCAACCCCGAATCCGACGCGGATGAAGACGGGTACGAAATCGGAGAAGACTGCGACGACGACGACCCCTTCATCAATCCAGGCGCAGACGAGCTGTGTGACGGAGTCGACAACGACTGCGACGGCGAGATCGACGACGCGGTTCGGGTCACGTACTACGCCGACAGCGACGGCGATGGCTACGGCGGCACCCAGTTCACCCAGGACGCCTGCGAACAGCCCGATGGCTACGTCGACAACGGCGATGACTGCGACGACCTCGAGGCCGCGAGCTACCCCGGCGGCACCGAAGTCTGCGACGCCGTGGACAACAACTGCGATGGCATCATCGACGAGGGATTCAACACCGCTTGGTTCCCCGACAGCGACGGCGACGGCTTCGGCAACCCCGACGTGCCGATTCATGATTGCGACGGCGGCACCGGTCTGGTCGACAACAACGACGACTGCAACGACGCCAATGCCGACGCCTTCCCCGGCGGCACAGAGACCTGCGACGGCCAAGACGAAGACTGCGACGGCAGCCCCGACAATGGCTTGGACATCACCGTGTTCGTCGACCTCGACGGCGACGGCTACGGCGAGAATGGCACCGAATATGTCGACTGCCAGCTCGGCGAGACGGGCTCGGCGGTCAACGGCGACTGCGACGACACCAACGCCGACATCAACCCGGGCGCCACCGAGGTCTGCGACCGCGAAGACAACAACTGCGACGGCAACATCGACGAAGTCGGTCTGGGCACCTGGTACCAGGACAGCGACGGCGACTTGTTCGGGGACTCGGCGGTCAGCCAAGAAGCCTGCGACCAGCCGATCGGCTTCGTGGCCACCTCGACCGACTGCGACGACGAGAACGGCGACACCTTCCCAGGCGCGTCCGAAGTCTGTGACGGCCTCGACAACAACTGCGACGGCAACGCCGATGAAGGCGTGGGCAACATCTTCTATGTCGACGACGACTCCGACGGCTGGGGCGACGACGACGACGTCGACGTCGGCTGTGTGCTGCCTCCTGGATTCGCTACTCAGGGCGGCGACTGCGACGATGACGAGCCCGCGGCCAATCCAGGACTGCCCGAAGTCTGCGACCTCATCGACAACAACTGCAACGGCGCCATTGACGAAGACGGCCTGTCGACCTGGTTCCTCGATAGCGACGCCGACGGCTTTGGCGCGAACGCAAGCGCGAGCGCCGCATGCGAGGCCCCATCCGCTTCCCACACCATCGTGGGCGACGACTGCGACGACACCGACGCCAACAACTTTCCGGGCAACGCCGAAGCCTGCGACGGAAAGGACAATGACTGCGACACCACCGTCGACGAAGAGGTCACCATCACGGTCTTCGCGGACGTCGATGGCGACGGCTACGGCGACCCGGACCAATCCGCAGAGCGCTGCAGCGACGGCGGCGGATTTGTGCTCGACGACACCGACTGTGACGACTCCGACTCCTCGTCCTCTCCCGAGGGCGACGAGATCTGCGACGGTGCCGACAACAACTGCGACGGCGGCGTCGACGAGGGTGTGACGGTCTCGCTGTACACAGACAGCGACGACGACGACCACGGTTCAGGCTTCACCCGGGACGGCTGCTCACCAGGAAGCAGCGAGTCTGCTGTGGACGACGACTGCGATGACACCGACGACACCGTGTACCCAGGAGCCGTCGATGTTCCCGGCGATGGCATCGACCAAGACTGCATCGGTGGAGACGCCCTGCTTCCACTCGGCGAGGTCTGCTACGGCGACACCAGCGTGTTGACCCTGGGCAAGATGATCGAGGGCTCGATTGACACGTCGGACCAGACCGGCGGACCTCGCGGCACCAACTTCCACTTCGACGACCACGAAATCGCCCTAGAGGCGGGTACGACCTACACGGTCTCGATGTGGTCCGAGACAGCAGACACGTTCATTTATGTGCTCGACGACAGCTGTGCCGTCGTCGACCTGTCTGACGATGGCGCGGTTTCTGACTTCAACTCCGCCCTGTCCTTCACCGCGGGCTCGGACACGGTCTACACCGTGATTGCCGCCACGTTCGACGACGCCGACCTCGGAACCTACCGCCTGCGAGTCAGCGAAGGCGACGCAGCGGCGAGCTGCCTCGACGAAGATCGCGTCATCGGCCTGGGCGAAGAGGTGGTGTTCTCACTCGGAAGCACTTCCCCGACCAACGGACCCGTGAGCGGCGCCGCATACCGTGCATACGGGCTGTGGCTCGAAGCCGGCGAAGAGCTGTCCCTGCAGGCGACGGGATCCGGCATGCCCGCCTATCTCGCCATCCTGGACGACTCCTGCGCCGTCATCGCAGACGACGACGGAGTGTCCTACACCGACAACGCGCGCCTGGGCTTCAGCGCCCCTGATTCGGGCATCTACACCATTGTGGCTGGCACCGACACTGCAGGCTCCACGGGCTCCATGACCCTGCACACCGCCAAGGGCCGCATTGGCTACAACTGCTTCGGCGATAGCGCCCGAGCGACCGTGCCGAGGCTGTACGACGCCGTCGAGCTCAGTGGCGGGGACAGCTCCACCGGTGGGCCGTTGGGCAGCGGGTACACCTGGGACGACTACGAAGTCGTCGCCGGACCGCGCAACGGAATCTACGCTCATGGCGTCAGCCCCGAGCTCGAACTTCACATCGAAGCCTATGACGAAGACTGCAGCCCGATGGCTTCGGACCTCGAAGACATCCACACCTACAGCGACAGCCGCGGATTGCATGCATCGCCAGAGGATTGGGCACAGATTGTGACCTTTGGTGTGTCGGCCGACTCCCCCGGAGTGACCGGTCGCCATGTGCTCTCACTCGCCGCCGCTGCTCCATGGGACACGTGCGGTGTCGACTCCCGAGGCATCACCGTCGGCGAGAGCGTGCACGAGCACCTCACCAGCACCGATCCCGAGACCAGTCCACACACCAGCGAGGCGTGGGACGACTACGAGCTGTACCTGCAGGAAGGCGAGCGCATCGTGCTCACCGCCGGATCCGACGATGACGACATCGCCCTGGCGGTGCTCGACGACTTCTGCACCGTGCTGGCCAGCAACAACGACAGCGGCGTCGGCAACAGCGCACTCATCGACTTCACCGCCCCCACATCCGGCATGTACACCATTGCCGTCAGCAACGAGCTGGTGTGGATCTGGGACGTCGAGTACTGGCTGCAAGTGTCTCCGGCTCCGCTCGAGAGCAGCTGCTGGAGCGATGACCTGGCGATGCCAGTCGGCGGCGGCACCTACGATGGCACCCTCGACGGCACAACCGACGAGATTGGCCAGCGCACCTACTGGGGCGACCACTACCAAGACGACGTGAACATCTGGCTGGCCGCCGGCCAAGAAGTCCAGATCGACATGACGTCGGCCATCGACACCTACCTGTACCTGCTCGACGACGACTGCACCTCGGTCGCAAGCGACGACGATGGCGGCTCAGGCACCGACAGCCGCATCACCTACACCGCGCCCACCAGCGGCGTGTACACCATCGTGGGCACCACCTACCTCGATGAAGTGACCGGCAACTACAGCATCACCACGACGTCGCTCACTGACTTCTGATCTGGGGCGGCTATGAAGCCTAATCGCCGCGAATTTCTGGCAACCATGGCTGCTGCGGCGGCCCTACCCGGCTGCGGATTCGAGCCCGGTCCTGAACCAGAGCTGCCTTGGGATCCCGAAGGCAGCGAGGACGAGGACCTGTTCCCCCGCGGTCTTCAGATCGGCGATGCCACCGCTGATAGTGCGATTGCACAGGTGCACACGACCGAGCCTGACGTGGTCTTCGAGCTCGCCCGCGGCACCAACAAGGGCTGGCAGTCGGTCGCCACCCTCGAAGCGGACGCCGACGATGACGTGGCCCAGCTTGAGCTGAAGGACCTCGAGGCCGACACCACCTACTCCATCGTCGCCCGACAGGTCGATGGCGACGCCCGCAGCAGCGTCACACGCTTCCGGACCGCGCCTCCGCAAGGCGGAAGCCGTGTGGTTCGCTTCGGCGCCACCTCGTGCATGGGCGGCAACTTCCCCTGGGAGAGCTTGTCGAGGGCTGGCGAAGAGCAGCTGGACTGCTTCTTGCTGCTGGGGGACACCATCTACAACGACTGGTGGAGCGGAACCCTGGACGAGAAGTGGGCCTTTGCGCTCGAGCAGCAGGGCATGCGCGACCTGAGCGCCTCGACCAGCTTCATCGCCACATGGGACGACCACGAGGTTCGCAACAACTGGAACCCCAGCACCCAGAGCGTGCTCGCCAAAGACGCATGCAAGGCGTTCAAGCGGGGCATTCCCCAGCGCGAAGGCCAGGGCGAATACGAAATCTGGCGCAGCCTGCGGTGGGGCAATGCAGTCGAGTTCTTCGTGCTCGACTGCCGAGGTGAGCGAAGCGACAACCAGTACCTGTCCGACGACCAGATGGAGTGGTTCGAGACCGCGCTGACCGACAGCCCGGCCCGCTTCAAGGTGGTGCTCAACAGCGTGCCGATCACGGACCTGTCGTCGTTTGGCAGCATCGGCGAGACCATGGCGACGGACCGATGGCAGGGCTACCCCGAGTCCCGCGATCGCATCTTGCAGCACATCGCCGACAGCGGCATCGAGGGCGTGCTGTGGGTGTCGGGTGACTTCCATGTGGGTGCGGTCTCCAAAGTCGATGCATCTGGCGGCATTGCCGAGGACAGCTGGGAAGTCCTGACAGGACCCGGCGGCAGCCCGATTGACGACCTGTACAGCCTGGTGCCCGAGACCGATCGCATGCCTGCGGTGGTCACCACGCACAACTATGTCCTGTTTCGTTGCAACCCAGATAATGGTCAAGTCATCGTACGCTTCATCGCCGACGACGGTACGGAGCTGAGGCGGCTGGCCCTGCAGCTGTGACTCAGAAGATGGAGTAGGACAGCGGCGCCACGTAGGCCAGGCCGCTTGTCGCCATCAGCAGCATGGACGCCAACAACAACACGATCAGCAGCGGAGCCAGGACAAAGCGCTGACGGTGCATGAAGTGCCCAACCAGCTCTCGCAGCGTCTGCAGGCGGCTCATGGTCGCGTCACCAGCACATCGTCGAGGAGCAATGCGTCGACTCGGTGGGCGACGAAGAAGCCGAGCGCATCGGTCTCCGTCGCACAAATCGGCTCGCCAGGCCCATTGAGGGAGGTATTGAGGACCACAGGCGAGCCAGTCCGACGCTCGAGGGACTCGAGCACGCCACGCATCATCGAAGCGGGCTGCCGCACGGTCTGCAAGCGAGCCGTGCCATCAACATGGGTGACGGCCCGCAGCTCATCTCTCTTGTCCGCCCGCACATCGAGCACCGTGGTCATGTACGGGGTCATGTCGTTCTCCTCCCCATCGAACCAGGCCGGCGTGCGGTCCGCGAGCACGGCGGGAGCAAACGGCCGGAAGGGCTCTCGGTGTTTGACCAATCGGTTCAGGTGGTCGCGAGTCTGCGCACCCGCCGGGTTTGCAAGCAGACTGCGCTGTCCAAGTGCCCGGGGACCAAACTCGAATCGACCGTTGGCCACCGCGACAATTCGCTCCCTGCCGAGCAGCTCTGCAGCGACATTCGCCGGCTGGTCCACGCGCTCGGCAACCAAGCCCAGCGAGCGAGCCACCGCCTGACCACGCCCCGCGTCGATCGCTGTTCCCAGCGCCATCGTATCGAGCTGAGTCCGCCCATCGCCCAACGCAACCGATCCCAGCATTGCCGCGCCCAAGGCCGCCCCAGCGTCTCCAGCTGCTGGCTGAACCCAGATGCGATCAAAGCCACTGTCCCGCAACAGCCGGGCATTGGCCACGGCATTGAGCGCCACGCCCCCCGCGAGGCAAAGCGCACTGGCATCGGTCTGACGGCGAAGCTCAGCACACAGGCCAAGGAGCGCCTCCTCGGTCACTTGCTGCAGCGTGGCCGCCACATCGGCGAAGCGCCGGTCCTCGGCACTGTCGAGGTCCCACGGCCTCCCCACTGGCCGCCTGGGACCCAGCAGCTGCTCGAGCTTGGGCCCAAACCCAAGCGCCGGGTCCGTCATGTATGCGAAGTACTCGAGGCCGAGCTCGAACGAGCCATCCGCCGACAGCCTGATGAGCTTGTCGAACTGCTCACGGAAGCGCGGCTGCCCGAAGCTGGACAGCCCCATCACTTTGTACTCCCCCTCGTTGACCATGAACCCGCAATAGGCGGTCAATCCCGCATAGAGCAGCCCCAATGAATGGGGGTATTCCAGACTGCCAAGGGCGGTCAGCTCGCTCCCCTGCCCGCGCCACATGACCGTGGTGTCGTGCTCGCCAACTCCATCCACCGTGAGAACCGCCGCCTCTTCGAAGGGTGACGGAAGGAATGCGCTGGCCGCATGGCTCTCGTGATGGCTTCGAAAGCCCACTTTGGCGCGCGGCACCCCCAAGCCCTCTGCCAGCTGGTCCAGTACCCAGAGCTTGGTGCCAAGCTGGGCCCCGAGGGCCAGCGGGAACTGCTTCCAGGACATCGGGAACGTGCGCAGATTGGAAATGAGCACCCGCTCAAGTTTGCTGTAAGGATTCTCGTAGAAGACCACTTCATCGAGGTCGTCGGCGTTCAACCCGGCCACAGAGAGGCAGGCCTCAGCGGCGTGAAACGGCAATGACGCGTCGTTTTTGATGCGGGTGAACCGCTCCTCTTGCATGGCCGCGATGACCTGTCCATCGACCACCAGCGCCGCTGCAGCGTCGTGGTAGTAGGCGGACACCCCGAGGACTGCACTCACCAACCGCTCCGGCGCGGCCGCACGACGCGAACCCAGAGCGCAAACGGCCACAGCAGCGGATACAGCAGCAGCATGCCCGCGAGGTAGACCCCGTGAGAGATGGGCCTGCCAAGACGCAGCCAGCCATGCCAGAGATCACGCATCCACATCTTGCGGAAGGCTGCGCTGACCTGTTCTGCTGGGACGAGGTCGGTGAGCAGCTCGAGCGAGTAGGCCTCGTGACGCAGTTCATCGTGAACCAGCGCCTTGAACAGCTGCTCGGTTCGCACATCTCCGCGGCTGCGGAACCACTGTTGATAGGACTCGAACTGCTGGCGACCGGTGGACTCACCGCGGTGGACGAAGGCCAGGAAATCGACCTCGCCCAGGGTCTGAAACAGGTGCTCAGTGTCGGCGCGAACGCGTCCCGGACGGGGACGGCCCTGCTCTTGTGCAAGCTCGCGCGCTCTTCGCACAAACATCTGGCTGTGGCGCCCCTCGTCCAGCGCATGCCGCAGATATGCGGCCGCCCGGTCGGGGTCCTCACAGCGGTTGGCTGCGGCGGTCATGTCCAAGAGAGACCCGTGTTCTGCCAGGGCGAACTGCTCGAGTTTGTGCACGGCGTGTCCGGGCAGTACCCACACAATCGGATTGACGATGCGGGCTGCCAGCGGAACTAGAGGCAAACACCGCTCCCGCCCCAGTCCGTGCACTCCCCCACTTCGCATGGGATGTCGTCGCTGCACAGGGGGTAGCAGTGAGCGCCGCTGCCGGCGTTGCCGTGCCCCTCGTCACAGGTGAGCGGGGACTGTCGGCGACTGCGCAGGCACCATTCGAGCTGTCCGAGCGCAGCCTCGGGTCCGTCCAAGCAGACTTCGGCGTTGTAGCCCGAGGCCCCGCCCGCCGAGACCTTCTTGGGACCGCCCTTGGCGGCGAACGCCATCGTGGGGATGTCCCCCGCCCACTTGACCGTCAGCTGCTCGGTTCGGTTGGTCCACACGAAATCGACCACCACTTCACGCCCCGGCAGCAGCGGCGTCACCAGCGTGACAGGCTGTCCCTCGCGAGTCCACCAGCCGGACGCTTCGAGCGGAGCCTTGACGATGTCTAGGCCCCGCGGCAGGCCCAGGGCCCCTGGCGACTGATCGCGCACGCAGCGAACCTGCAGCCACTCGCGAATCGCCTTGGTCTGGCACGTGTTGCGGCTGCTGCCTTTGACCGTGTTCTCTTGCACCGAACGCCACTCAATCGGCGAGGGTGCCAGTGAGCGCCCTTCGGGCAGGGCCATGTCCGGCGCACGCAGCGGTGGATCTTCGGCCAAGGCCGCCACAATCGCCTTGGCGACGGCTGCGTGACCTCTGGGAGTCAGGTGAAGATCCGCGTCCAGAAAGGCACCGGGCTCGGTCTCGCGCAGTG